>NZ_JAOCLC010000082.1:0-17919 GCF_029845105.1 Stenotrophomonas sp. GD03654
CCCGCCATCCCACGGATAGCCAGCTTTTGACGTTGACGTTGCTTCTGCGGGTGCAGGGCGCAGCCCTGCAAACAAACCCCACCCTCAGTATCGAGGCCGGCCTTCTTCCAGCACCTGGCGCAGGAACGGCACGGTGATCCGCCGCTTCGCCGCCAGCGATTCGCGATCCAGCCAATCCAGCAGCGTGATCAACCCACCCAGCTCGCGCCCGGTGTGCGACAGCAGCCACTCGATGGACGCCTCGTCGATCGCCAGCCCACGCCGCAGCGCGCGCTCGCGCAGCACCGCTGCCCGACCTTCCTCGTCCAGCGGCTGCAGCAGCACACGCACGCACTGGCCCAGCCGCGAACGCAGGTCGGGCAGTACCAGGCCCAGTTCTTCCGGCGCCTTCTGCGCCGTGTACAGCACGGTCACACCTGCAGCGCGCGCGCGGTTGTGGAAATCAAACAGCGCGATCTCGTCCTCGCGGTTGCCGGCGACCTCGTCCAGGCCGTCCAGCGCCACCAGCTCGCGTGCTTCCAGCCCGTCCAGCGCCGCGCGTACGCGCCCCGCGGCGCTGGCCAGCGGTACGTAGGTCGGCAGCCGCCCGGCCTGCTCTGCGCTGGAGCACATCGCCAGCGCCTGATGGGTCTTGCCGGTGCCCGCCGCACCCTCCAGGTAGACCCAGTCGTGGCTGGCACCCACCGCGATCGCGCGCAGCTGCGCCAGCGCGCCGTCCGGCGCGCCGATGAAGGTCTCCAGGCGCTGGTCCCGCGGGTAATGCAGGGCCAGCGGCAGTTGCGGCACACCCATCACTTCAGGTCGGGGCCCTTGTCATTCGGAATGATGATATGGGGCTGGTCAACAACACCATCAAGCACAATCGCCGGCTTCTCACCCACGTACAGCTCGCTCTGGCGATAACGCTGGTGCGCGTAGCGCAGCAGCACGTTGGTCACCGCTGCCACCGGCAGCGCCAGCAGCATGCCGAGGAAGCCGAACAGCTGGCCACCGGCCATCACCGCAAAGATCACCGCCACCGGGTGCAGGCCGATCTTGTCGCCGACGATGCGCGGGGTCAGCACGTAGCTTTCCAGCAGCTGGCCCACGGTGAACACCACGCCGACCAGGATCAGCAGCTTCAGGTCGAAGCCCTGCGCCTGCACCAGCGCGGCCACGATCGCCATCAGGATGCCGGTGGTCGCGCCCAGGTAGGGAATGAAGCTGATCAGGCCGGCAATCAGGCCGATCAGCAGGCCCAGCTTGAGGCCGACCAGTGACAGGCCACCGGCATAGATCACGCCCAGCGCCAGCATCACCAGGAACTGGCCGCGGATGAACGCGCCCAGCACCTCGTTGGATTCACGCGCCAACGCGCTGATGGTGCCGATCTGGTTGCGTGGAATCACCGACGCCACCCGCTCGACCAGCTTGTCCCAGTCACGCAGGAAGTAGAACGCCAGGATCGGCAGCAGCAGGATGTTGACCACCCAGGTCACCATCGCAAAGCCCGAGCGCGAGACATAGCCCATGAACGTGGTCGCGAAGCCGCCGGCCTGCTGCCAGTGGCTGCGCACCCATTCGATCAGGCGGTCCGGGTCCATCCACTGCATCACTTCCAGGCCGGTCTTCTGCTCGAACCAGGGGATGCCCTTTTCCATCAGCCACGCCTGTGCCTGCGGCGCCGCCGCGATCAAGGTGGTGATCTGGCGCTCGATCATCGGCACCAGCACCAGCAGCAGCGCCACGATCACCAGCACCATCGCCGCAAACACCAGCACCACGCCGGTCATGCGCGAACGGCCGGTGGCCTCGATGCGGTCCACCAGCGGGTCGCCCAGCCAGGCCAGCGCCAGCGCCAGCACGAACGGGGTCAGGATCGGCGCCAGCAGCCATACCACCCAGCCGATCAGGCCGGCGAACAGGATGTACTTCAGGCGGCGCAGGAACTGCGCGATTTCCGCTTCCGGGGTCAGGTTCATCGCAGGCGGTACTCGTTGCTGACCGGCGCAGCGACCGGGGCACCGGTGGTGTCGTCGATCGGCGTCGGCAGGGCAGGCAGCGCGGCGCTAGGCACCAGTACGCCGTTGTCGCCCAGCATGCGGTTGAAGCCGGCCAGGCCGGTGGTCATCTCCAGGCTCAGCTCCAGCTGGCCAGCCGAAGCGTGCAGCGGGGTGACGTTGCGCACCACCGGCACCTCGCGCAGGCCGGCAGCCAGGCGCAGGTAGTCATCGGCGCTGTTGATGCCGGTGACCACCACCCGGTAGGTGCCGGCCTGGCCGACGGCCGCGCCGGCCTTGGCATAGCGCTTGACCAGCGCATCGGCGGCACCATCGGCACCGGCGGCCATCGCGCGCATGGCGTTGGCGTCCTTGCTGGTCCACTTGTTCAGCTCACGGCCGTTGTCGACGAACACCCAGTCCGCCTGCCAGCCGCCGTTGGCGCGGTACAGCTTGCCGATCAGCTGCATCGGCGGCGAGTAGCGCGAAGAGGCGCGGGCCACGGCGGCGCTGTCCTGGCGCCAGATGGCACCGGCCAGCGCCTGTTCGGCGGCACCACCGCTGGGCAGGCCCAGCTTGTAGCCACGTTCGATGGCGCGGTTCAGCAACGGGCGCGCGGCGTTGGCCTGCTGCACGCTGACCAGTCGCGGACCGCTGCCGTCGTCGACGGCCAGCCACAGCACCGGCTTCGGTCGCGGCTGCGGCCACAGCGGCAGGCCCAGCGCCGACACCAGCGAATCGACATCGTCCTCGCGGAAGCGGGCCACCAGCAGGGTACGGAAGCTGGGGGCGCCACTGGCGCTCACGCTCTGGTCCTGCTTGTAGTCGTAGCTGGCCACGTAATCCTTGGCATTGCGCAGCGCCTGCGCCACGCCAGGGCGCGACATCACGCTGCGATCGCCGGACAACTTGCCCAGTACCACGCTCAAGGCGCGGGCCAGGGCGCCGTTGCGATCGGCTTCGGCCTGGCTGTTGACGGGCACTTCGGCCTCGTACGCGCCAGTGGCGGTGGCAACATCACCCTCGGTGCGCAGGCCGCTCTGGGCCATCGTGGCCACCGGCAGGCTCAGCGCAAGGAGCAGGGTCAGAATCAGGCTGCGGCGCATCAGGACATCCATTGGCTCGACGTATCCGGGGGAATTGTTGCCCGAATACGGCCTTTGCGCCAATGCGGCCTGTTAAAATCGGCCGTTCAACCCCTGCCAGCGCCGACGCCCGTGACCAACACCCCGTCTTCCGCCCCCTCCCCCCTCACCTATCGTGACGCGGGTGTCGACATCGACGCCGGCAACGAACTGGTCGAGCGGATCAAGCCCCTGGTCAAGCGCAGCTTCCGCCCGGAAGTGATGGGCGGCCTGGGTGGCTTCGGCGCCCTGTTCGACCTGTCCAACAAGTACCGCGAGCCGGTGCTGGTGTCGGGTACCGATGGCGTGGGCACCAAGCTGAAGCTGGCCCACCAGCTGAACCGCCACGATACGATCGGTATCGACCTGGTCGCCATGTGCGTGAACGACGTGCTGGTGCAGGGGGCCGAGCCGCTGTTCTTCCTGGACTACTTCGCCACCGGCAAGCTGGACATCGACACCGCCGCGGCGGTCGTGGGCGGCATCGCCAACGGCTGCACCGAGGCCGGCTGCGCCCTGATCGGCGGCGAAACCGCTGAAATGCCCGATATGTATGCCCCCGGCGAGTACGACCTGGCCGGCTTCACGGTGGCTGCGGTCGAGAAGAGCGAGCTGAAGGACGGCGCCAGCGTGGCTGCCGGCGACGTGCTGATCGGCATCGCCTCCTCCGGCCCGCACTCCAACGGCTACTCGCTGGTGCGCCGCATCTACGACCGCGCAGGCCGCCCGGCCGATCTGGAGCTGGAAGGCGGCGTGAAGCTGGTCGATGCCCTGATGGCGCCGACCCGCCTGTACGTCAAGCCGATCCTGTCGCTGCTGAAGTCGCACGGTGCCGCCATCCATGGCATGGCCCACATCACCGGTGGCGGCCTGACCGAGAACATCATCCGCGTGGTGCCCGAAGGCCTCGGCCTGGACATCCAGGCCTCGTCCTGGACCCTGCCGCCGGTGTTCCAGTGGCTGCAGAAGGAAGGCGCGGTAGCCGACAGCGAAATGTGGCGCACCTTCAACTGTGGCATCGGCTTCGTGCTGATCGTGGCGCCGGACCAGGTGGCCGCACTGTCCGACGCGGTCAAGGCGCAGGGCCTGGAGCACTGGACCATCGGCCAGGTGGTCACCGCCGAAGGCGCCGAGCGCGTCCACATCGGCTGATCCCGGCAACCCAGGAGCCCGCATGGACGCAACGCCCCCCTTGTCGCCCACACCCGTGCCGCCGCCGCTGGCGACGGTACCGGTGTTCAGCGCGCAGGATGCCGACCACCTGCGCATGCTGGCCATCGCGCACTACGTGGTCGGCGGGCTGATCGCGCTGTTCTCGCTGATCTTCATCATCCACATCGTGCTGGGCATCACCGCGCTCACCGGCAACCTGCCGATGAATTCCGGCGGCCAGCCGTCGTCGCCGGCCGAGCAGCGCCTGTTCGGCTGGATATTCACCATCGTCGGCTGCGTCATCGTGTTCGGTGGCGTGACCCTGGGCGCGTTCGTGGCCTACGCCGGCCGCTGCCTGACCCGTCGCCGCCGCTACCTGCTGTGCCTGATCGTGGCCGGACTGGCTTGCCTGTTCGCGCCGATCGGCACTGCGCTGGGGGTGTTCAGCCTGATCACCCTGCTGCGGCCGCAGGTCAAGGCCGCCTTCGACCTTCCCGCCGCGACCGCATGACCGCCTCCGGCAATCCGCCGCCGCTGCCGCACGAGGCCCTGGCGCAGCTGCAGCTGACCAGCCATCTGCAGACCCTGAAAGTGCTGTTCTACGCGTTGGCCGGCTTCCATTGGGTCGCCACAGTGGCGTTCCTCGGCCTCAGCGGCTGGGTGGCCGAGTCACGCGGGCTGGACGATGCCTGGATGCTGACCACGGTCTATGCGTCGATCGCCGCACTGGCGGCCGTGCTGGGCTTCGTGCAGCTGCACACCGCGCGCCAGCTGTCACATCGCACCGGGCTGGCCTGGTGCCAGCGCGCAGCCTGGCTGGGCGTACTGGCCGGCCCGCTGGGCATGGGCCTGGCCGCCTATGCCTGGGTGTTCCTGTCCAAGCCTGAAATGGCCGCGCTGTTCGACCGTGGTGACCACCTCAGTGTCTGAACCTGCCGGCAGACGTCCCGTCCTTTCCCGATCGATTTCCCATGTCCGCGCCTGCGCTACCGACCACCGCTTCGCCCACCACCCACCGTTTCTCGGGCCCCAAGAAGCTGGCCTTTGCTGCCGTGCTGGCGGTGTTTGCAATCAGCTGGGTCCACCCGCTGTGGCCTACCGAGCAGGCCCTGCACAGCACCCTGACCGTGGTCGGGCTGGCCGCGCTGCTGTGGGTCGACCGTCGCGGTGGCTGGTTGGACAACGGAGCCTTCATCGCCATCTGCGGCTTTATCGCTCTGCACTGCGTGGCCGCGCGCTGGCTGTATTCCAACGTGCCCTACGACGCCTGGGCGCAGACGCTGACCGGCTGGTCGCCGAATGCGGCCTTCGGATGGCAGCGCAACCACTTCGACCGCCTCATCCACTTCCTGTTCGGCGTCTGCTTCACCCCCGCGCTGCTGCAGCTGGCGCGCCATGCGTGGCCGGCGCTGCGGCTGGGCCAGGCCTTCACCCTGGCGGTGATGACGGTGATGTGCGCCAGCCTGGTCTACGAGTGGTTCGAGTGGGCCATCGCGCTGGCCCTGTCGCCGGATGCCGCCGAAGCCTACAACGGGCAGCAGGGCGACATGTGGGACGCGCATGCCGACATGCTGATGGCCACCGTGGGCAGCCTGCTGACCTGGCCGTTGGTCCGCCGGAGTGTCCAGCAATGACCGCGCCCACCCGCATTGCCGTGCTCGCCTCCGGTCGCGGCAGCAACCTGCAGGCCATCCTCGATGCCATTGCCGACGGCCGCCTGCCCGCCGAGGTGGTCGGCGTGTTTTCCGACCGCCCCGCCGCGGAGGCCCTGCAGCGCGTTGCACCGGACCTGCGCTGGGCGCACGCACCGAAGTCCTTCAGCGACCGCGCCAGCTACGAGCAGGCGCTTGGCGATGCGCTGGCCGCAGTACAGCCGGACTGGATCGTCTGCGCCGGCTACATGCGCATCCTCGGCGCGGCCTTCGTACAGCGCTTCAATGGCCGCCTGGTCAACATCCATCCGTCGCTGCTGCCGCTGCACAAGGGCCTGGACACCCATGCCCGGGCGCTGCAGGCAGGCGACGCCGAGCACGGTGCCAGCGTGCATCTGGTCGTGCCCGAGCTGGATGCGGGCGCAGTGCTGGCGCAGGTGCGTGTACCGGTGCAACCGGGTGATGACGCGCAGGCCCTGGCCGCGCGCGTGCTGGCAGTAGAGCATCCGCTGCTGATCGCCACCCTGCAGCTGTTGTGCGCCGGCCGCCTGGCTGAACGGGAAGGCCAGCCGCAACTGGACGGTCACCCCCTGTTTAGCCCGTTGGCCCTAGATTCCGCCGGGAACCTGAACCGGTAGTCCCCATGCACACGCCCCGCTGACTGCGGGGCTGGCATCCTGCCCTCCTCCTGCGGTTCCTGTCCTTCATGAAGACCACGACCCTGCTGCCCACTTCATTGCTGCTGTCGCTTGTCGTGTTCCCCGGCGTAGGCTGGGGCCAGGCACAGGCGGCCGCCACCTCGCCGGCAGCGGTGCCTGCGGCGCAGCCGCCTGCCAATGCCCCGGCCGTACCGATGCCACCGGCACTGGCCTGGGAGCCACCGCCGCTGCAGCCGTTCAGCGCCACCTACCAGGCCTTCTACAAGGGCAAGGAAGCGGGTGATGCCAGCATGCAGGTCACCCACACCGGCGGCAGCCAGTGGCGGGTGGACATGCAGGTGGTCGGCCGCCGCGGCTTTGCCAGCGTGCTGGGCCTGAACATCGAACAGAGCACGGTGTTCGAGGAACGCAGCGGCGTGTATGCGCCGCTCAGCCAGAGCACGGTGCGCAAGGGCCTGTTCCTGGGCAAGAAGGCGGTCGGCACCTACAACTGGCAGGCTGGCACCGCGCAATGGACCGGTGACGTCAAGAAGGAACGCGCGCAGCCGATCCCGCTGCAGGCGGGCGACCAGAGTGCGCTGCTGATCAATCTGGCGATCATGCGCGATGCCCGTCCGGGCGCCACCCTGCATTACCGCTACGTGGACATGGGCAAGGTCCGCGAACACGATTACCAGACCGCGCCGCAGACCGAGAACGTCGAGGTCGGCGACCTGTCCTACAACGCGCTGCGGGTCTACCGGACCAACGGTGGCAGAAACGAAACCATTCTCTGGATCGCCAACGGTGTCCCCACCCCGGTGCGCATCCTGCAACGCGAAGACGGCGAAGACCGCGTCGATCTGCGCCTGATCGAATACCAAGGAGTCTGAGCATGAACACCCTGACCCGCCCCCTCACCTGGATCGCAGCCGCTGCCCTGACCGTGGCCAGCCTGCCAGCCATGGCCCTGGAACCGTTCAAGGCGGATTACCTGGCCAGCTACATGGGCATGCAGGCCAACGGCACCATGACCCTGGCGAGCGAAGGCAGCAACAAGTGGCGCTACAGTCTGCAGGTGAAGAACCAGCTGGCCGACCTCAGCCAGAGCACGGTGTTCGAGGAAGTACGTGGCCAGCTGCGCCCGCTCAGCAGCCAGGACCGTTCGGCGCTACTGGTGAAGAAGCGCAATGTGCAGGCCAACTACAACTGGACCAGCAACCAGGCCACCTGGACCGGCGACATCAAGCCGGACCGCGCGGGCCCCATCGCGCTGAAGGCGGGCGACATGGACGCGTTGCTGATCAACCTGGCGATCGCCCGTGACCTCGCCGCCGGCAAGCCGCTGACCTATCGCATGGTCGACGAAGGCCGCATCAAGAACATGACCTACCGCGTGATCGGCAAGGAGTCGATCACCGTGGGCGGCAAGAGCTACGAGGCCACCAAGGTCTCGCGTGCCGACGGCAACAAGGAGCTGATCGCCTGGATCGTGCCGGAGTTCCCGGTGCCGGCGCGCATGCTGCAGCGTGAGAGCGGCCGCGATGCGCTGGACCTGACCATCAGGGCGATGAACTGACCGGAGATCCGCGCACCCAGAAAAACGCCCGCTTTCGCGGGCGTTTTCTTATTTCTTAGCTTCGGCCGGCTTCTCTTCGGCCGCCTTGAACTCGGTGCGGCAGTCCACGCGGATCTGCTCACCGGTGCTGCGCCAGACGAAGGTGCGGCAATGACGGTTGCCGTCCTGGCTGTCGTTCACCGCGACCGCATAGAACGACTCGATGATTTCATCACGCGTGACCGTGCCATCACCGTTCCAGTCCATGTCCTTCTGCTCGATGCCCTGGGTGATGGCGATGTTGGCGTACCAGGCATAGCCCAGCCATGCCAGCACGATCAGCACCAGGGCCAGCAGCGCCTTGCGACGGGGGCTGAACTTGCCGCGCAGGATCATGGCACGCGCCGGATGGTGGCGCCGAGCGAAGACAGCTTCTCTTCGATGTTCTCGTAGCCACGATCAAGGTGGTAGATGCGGTCGATGGTGGTATCGCCGCTGGCCATCAGGCCGGCCAGGATCAGCGAGGCCGAGGCGCGCAGGTCGGTGGCCATCACCGGTGCACCGCTCAGGTGCTCGCTGCCACGCACGATGGCCGTATGTCCTTCGACCTGGATATCCGCACCCAGACGCAGCAGTTCGTTGACGTGCATGAAACGGTTCTCGAAGATCGTTTCGTTGATCACGCCCACGCCGTCGGCCACGCAGTTGAGCGCCATGAACTGCGCCTGCATGTCGGTCGGGAATGCCGGGTACGGCGCAGTGGTCAGGTTCACCGCCTTCGGCCGCTTGCCCTGCATGTCCAGGGTGATGGTGTCATCGGTGGTCTCGATCGTCGCGCCAGCCTCGACCAGCTTGGACAGCACCGCGTCCATGGTGTTCGGGCGCGCACGGTTGACCGTAACCTTGCCACCGGTCATCGCCGCAGCCACCAGGAAGGTACCGGTCTCGATGCGGTCGGGCAGCACTTCGTGGCGGCCACCGGACAGGCGCTCGACGCCTTCGATCACCAGGCGGGCGGTGCCCAGGCCTTCGATCTTTGCGCCCAGTGCGATCAGGCAATGCGCCAGATCGGTCACTTCCGGTTCCATCGCGCAGTTGTCGAGGATGGTGGTGCCTTCGGCCAGCACCGCGCCCATCAGCACGTTCTCGGTGCCGGTGACGCTGACCATGTCGAAGGTGAAATGGCCGCCCTTCAGGCGCTTGGCGGTGGCCTTGATGAAGCCGTTCTCGACCACGATCTCGGCACCCAGCGCCTGCAGGCCCTTGATGTGCTGGTCGACCGGGCGCGAGCCGATCGCGCAGCCGCCCGGCAGCGACACTTCCGCCGCGCCGAAGCGGGCCAGCAGCGGGCCCAGCACCAGGATCGAGGCGCGCATGGTCTTGACCAGCTCGTAGGGTGCCACGTGCTGGTTGACCGGACGCGGGTCGACCACGATCGCGCTGCCGCGCGACAGCGTGCCCTGGTCGATGGTGACCTTGGCGCCGAGCTCGCCCAGCAGCTTCACCGTGGTGACCACGTCGTGCAGGTGCGGCACGTTGGTGATCTCCACCGGCGCATCGGCCAGCAGGGTCGCGCAGAGAATGGGGAGGACGGCGTTCTTGGCGCCGGAGATGCTCACTTCACCGTGCAGCGCAGCGCCGCCGGTCACAACGATCTTGGCCATGTATTCGGGATCTTCTGCGGTTCAGCCGGCTTCGGCCGGGGTCACGGTTTTCAGCGCCAGCGCGTGGATCGCGCCGCCCATCAGGTCGCCCAGCGTGGCATACACCATGCGGTGGCGGGCCAGCGGCATCTTGCCGGCAAAGGCCTCGCAGACCACGGTCGCTTCGAAATGCACGCCATCGTCGCCCTGCACGTCGGCGCGAGCGCCGGGCAGGCCGGTTTCGATCAGATTGCGGATGGTGTCGGCGTCCAACGGGCTTTCCTAATAAAATGTGCCTCCATTCTACTTCCGCTGCGTGGCGTCCGCATGGCCGAATCCCTGTTGCCCCCCCGTTCCGTCGACCCTGCCGGCCTGGTCGCCAGCGGCCGCCGCGTCTTCGAGATCGAGCGGCAGGCGCTGGATGCCGTGGCCGACCGCCTTGGCGAGGCCTTCCAGCAGGCCTGCCAGGCGATCCTGGCCAGCCGCGGGCGGGTGGTCGCCACCGGCATGGGCAAGTCCGGGCATATCGCCCGCAAGATCGCCGCCACCCTGGCGTCCACCGGTACGCCGGCGTTCTACGTGCATCCCGGTGAAGCCGGCCACGGCGACCTGGGCATGATCACCGAGGACGACGTGGTGCTGGCCCTGTCCTATTCGGGCGAGTCCGACGAGGTGCTGATGCTGCTGCCGGTGCTCAAGCGCCAGGGCAACGTGCTGATTTCCATGACCGGGCGCCCACAGTCCAGCCTGGCCACCGCTGCCGACATCCATCTGGACGTCAGCGTGCCGGCCGAGGCGTGCCCGCTGGCGCTGGCGCCGACCTCCAGCACCACCGCCTCGCTGGCGATGGGCGATGCGCTGGCCGTGGCCCTGCTCGACGCACGCGGCTTCACCGCCGACGATTTCGCCCGTTCACACCCGGCCGGCAGCCTCGGCCGCCGCCTGCTGCTGCACATCACCGACGTGATGCACACCGGCGACGACCTGCCCAGCGTGGGCGCCGACGCCAGCCTCAGCGAAGCGCTGGTGGAGATGAGCCGCAAACGGCTGGGCATGACCGCCGTGGTCGACGCCGACGGTGTGCTGATCGGCCTGTTCACCGACGGTGACCTGCGCCGTGCACTGGACAGCGCGCTGGACGTGCGTACCGCGAAGATCGCCGATGTGATGACGCGCAACCCGCGCACCATCGGCGCCGACCAACTGGCGGTCGAGGCGGCCCGGCTGATGGAGACCCACAAGATCACCGGCCTGATCGTGGTCGATGGCCAGGGACGCGCGGTCGGTGCCCTGAACATTCATGACCTGTTGCGGGCCCGGGTGGTTTAACCGACAGTCCATCGACCCCATTCATCCTGTAACGCCGCACCTGCCCCCAACGAGCCTGCCGCCCTGATGCCCTGGTCCCCCCTGCCCGCCTTCCCCACCCACCTGCATGCCGCTGCGGCCCGAATCCGCCTGGCCTGCTTCGACGTGGACGGCACCCTCACCGACGGTCGGCTGTACTACGACAAGGACGGCAACGAGAGCAAGGCGTACTTCGTGCAGGATGGTCTGGGTCTGAAACTGCTGCAGCAGTGCGGTATCCACCCCGTGCTGATCACCGCGCGCAACAGCCAGTCCGCGCTCAAGCGCGGCGCCGACCTCGGCATCGATACCCAGATCGCCGTGGGCGACAAGCTGGCCAGCGTGCAGGCGCTGTGCGCGCAGCATGGCATCGGCCTGGAACAGGTGGCGTTCATGGGCGATGACCTGCCCGACCTGGCGCCGCTCGGCGCGGTCGGCCTGGCGGTGGCCCCGGCCAACGCCCATCCATGGATCGCCGAGCGCGTGCACTGGCAGACCCGCAGCGAGGGTGGGCGTGGCGCCGCGCGCGAGCTGTGCGACATCCTGCTGGCCGCGCAGGGGCATGTGGACGCCGTACTGGCGAGGTACGGCGCATGAACCTGCCCACCCTCAACTGGCGCACCGCGCTCGGCATCGGCCTGCTGCTGGCCGCCCTGCTGAGCAGCTGGGCGGCGCTGCGCAACCGCGACAAGGGGCCAGCCAAGGGTGGCCAGGAAGTCGGCGTGGACTACGTCCTGCACGACTTCCAGATCGTCGCCCTGGATGAGCAGGGCAAGGAATCGACCACGCTGCGTGCGCCGCTGCTGGAGCGCCAGCGCGGTGACCAGACCATCAACATCGCCACGCCGCTGTTCGAGATGCCGGACAAGGATGGCAAGCACTGGACCCTGCGTGCCGAGACCGGCTGGCTCAGTGCCAAGGGCGACGAGATGAAGCTGCGCGGCAATGTCGCTGGCGACAGCCCGGCCGGCCCGGGCACCGTGCCGACCACCTTCCGCACCGACCATCTGGACGTGTTCCCAAAGGAAAACCGCGCCCGTACCGACGCCCTGGTGACCATGACCCGCCCCGGCATGGAACAGTCCGGCGTCGGCTTCGAAGTGGATTCGAAGAACAACACGTATCATTTCCTCAGCCAGTCCAAGGGCCGCTACACGCCCAAGCGCTGATTCCGCCGCCAGCCTGCGACGTCTCCGGACAGGCGCAAGGCCGGCAGCTCCACCCGCCCGCCCCCGGTCCAGCCGGGAGGCCCCCACCGGTAGAACGGACCCCGATGAAGATTCCCTTTGCCGCCGTACTCGCGCTTGGTCTTCTTGTCCCCAGCGCCGCCTTCGCCAAGTCCACCGACCGCAACGAAGACATGCACATCGATTCCGGCGCCCAGTCGGGCATGCTCACCGGCGACGGCAAGACCGTGCTGTCGCAGGGCGTGATCATCACCCAGGGTACGCTGGACCTGCGCTCGTCCGAGGCCGAGATCTACCTCAAGGACGGCGAAGCGGTGCGTGTGGTGTTCACCGGCAAGCAGGCCAAGATGAAGCAGCAGCTTGATGACGGCACCTGGATGGATGCCCTGGCCGACCGCATCGACTACGACATCAAGACCGAGATCATCACCCTGACCGGCAACTACAAGGTCACCAGCGCGCGCGGCACCAACGCTGGCCAGCGCATGGTCTACAACACCCGTACCGGCGAAATGAACTCCGGTGGCGACGGCAGCCGCGTGCGCACCGTCATCCCGCCGAAGAGCAAGACCCCGGCCGCGCCTGCGGCACAGCCCAAGGCCACCACGCCGGCACAGCCGGCCGGGAGCAAGAAGTAATGCTCGTCGCCAAGGGCCTGCGCAAGAAGTACAAGCAACGCGAAGTCGTCAAGGACTTCGGGCTGACG
Source organism: Stenotrophomonas sp. GD03654 (assembly GCF_029845105.1). Classification (NCBI taxonomy): domain Bacteria; kingdom Pseudomonadati; phylum Pseudomonadota; class Gammaproteobacteria; order Lysobacterales; family Lysobacteraceae; genus Stenotrophomonas; species Stenotrophomonas sp. GD03654. The sequence continues at coordinate 12,987 of NZ_JAOCLC010000082.1, forward strand.
CTCGACGCCGGTGAAGTGGTCGGCCTGCTCGGCCCCAACGGCGCCGGCAAGACCACCTGCTTCTACATGATCGTCGGCCTGGTTGCGGCTGACGCTGGCAGCATCGTGCTTGATGGCAAGGACATCACCGGCGACCCGATGTATACCCGCGCCAAGCAGGGCGTGGGCTACCTGCCGCAGGAACCGTCGGTATTCCGCAAGCTGACCGTGGCCGACAACATCCGCCTGGTGCTGGAACTGCGCGAGGACCTTGATTCGAAGGGCCGCGAGCGCGAATTGAACAGCCTGCTCGACGAACTGCAGCTGGGCCACGTCGCCGACCAGCTCGGCGCCAGCCTGTCCGGTGGCGAACGTCGCCGCTGCGAGATCGCCCGTGCCCTGGCCGCGCAGCCGCGCCTGATCCTGCTCGACGAACCCTTCGCCGGTGTCGACCCGATTTCGGTCGGCGAGATCCAGCGCATCGTCACCCATCTCAAGCAGCGTGGCATCGGCGTGCTGATCACCGACCACAACGTGCGGGAGACCTTGGGTATCTGCGACCGCGCGTATATCCTCGCCGAGGGCAGCGTGCTGGCCCAGGGTTCGCCGGAAGCGATCCTGGACAACGCCGATGTACGTCGCGTCTACCTCGGGGATTCCTTCAAGCTGTGAAGCAGTCGCCGGGTCCCTTTCCTTCCTTTCGGCACAGGCATGAAGACTCGGCTGCAGACATCGTTGGGACAGCAACTGGTGCTCACGCCCCAGTTGCAGCAGGCGATCAAGCTGCTGCAGATGTCCACCACCGAGCTGGAGCTGGAAATCGCCCAGGCGGTGGAAAGCAATCCACTGCTGGACTGGGCCGACAGCAGTGACAGCAGCGGTGCCGCCAACGAAACCGGCGATGGCAACGACAGTGACGCGCCCGCAGAACGCACCGCTGCCGGTGACGACTGGGCACCGGCCGAACTGGACTGGAGCGCGGCCGGCAGCGGTGGCAGCTTCGACGATGACGACGACAACGGCAGCGCCGCCGAGCGCGTAGCCGAAACCGAAACACTGGCCGACCATCTGCTGTGGCAGCTGCATCTGTCGCATCTGTCCTCGCGTGATCGCAGCATCGGTGCCGCACTGATCGATGCACTGGACGACGACGGTTACCTGCGCGAGCCGCTGGCCACCATCGCTGAAACCCTGCTGCCGGCGATCCACGCCGGCGAGGACGAGATCCTCGCCGTGCTGCATCGCATCCAGCGCTTCGATCCGGTGGGTGTGGCTGCACGCACGCTGGGCGAATGTCTGCTGCTGCAGCTGGATGTGCTGGCCGGCGACACGCCCGGCCTGATCCTGGCGCGACAGATTGCCGCAGGACCCTTGGAACGTTTGCCGCGCAGTGGCGTCGCCGGGCTTGCCCATGAGTTGAAGCAGCCGCTGGACGCGGTCGAGACTGCTGTCGCGTTGCTGCGCTCACTGGACCCGCGCCCGGGCACGCAGATCGCACCATTGTCGCAGGACACCTATGTGGTGCCGGATGTGGTGGTGTGGCGGCAGAACGGCGTGTGGCGCGCTGCGCTGGCCGCGCATGCCGGACCGAAGGTGGTGATCCACCGCGGTTACGAGCAGCTGATCCGACGCTGTGGTGATGCCGATGCCGGCTACCTGCGTGCACAGCTGCAGGAAGCGCGCTGGCTGCTGAAAGGGCTGCAGCAGCGTGGCGAAACCCTTCTGCGCGTCGTGCGCAGCCTGATCCTGCAGCAGGCCGGCTTCCTGGAATTCGGCGAGCAGGCGCTGCGTCCACTGACCCTGCGCGAGATCGCCGCCGAGCTCGGCCTGCACGAATCCACGGTCTCGCGCGCGATCGCCCGCAAGCACGTGCGTACCCCACGCGGCACCCTGCCGCTGCGCGCCTTCTTTGCCTCGGGCATCGATACCGAGGGCGGCGGTGAGGCATCCAGTACCGCCATCCAGGCGATGATCCGGCGCCTGATCGACGACGAGAACCCGCGCAAGCCGCTTTCTGACGCCAAGCTGGCTGACCTGCTCAAATCGTCGGGAATTCCAGTAGCGCGACGCACCGTGGCGAAGTATCGTGAAGCCATGAACATTTCCGCCTCGCACGAAAGGGTCAGAATCGCTTGACGCGCCGCCGCGCCCGGCGGAGAGGTTCATTGGCACATCCGAACACAGGAGAAACCCGATGCGCATCGAAACGTTTGGCAAAGATGTCGAAGTCACCCCGGCCCTGCAGTCCTATGTAGAGGAGAAGCTGGCCCGGATCGGAAAGCACTTCGACCAGCACTGCGAAGCGCGGGTGACCCTCAAGCTGCAGAAGACCGAACACCACGTCGACGCCAGCCTCAACATCCCCGGCCAGACCCTGCACGCCGAGGCCAATGCCCAGACCATGTATGCCGCGATCGACCTGCTTGCGGACAAGCTTGACCGTCTGGTGATCAAGCACAAGGAGAAAAAACAGCAGCACGCACCGCTGCCGGTGGGCGACAATGGTGGCTGATCGCCACCGTTCCCCGCAGACATGCCCCTGACTGACCTCCTGGCGGCCGTGCAGACCCAGCTCTGCACGGCCACCGACCGCGACAGCGTCCTGCAGGCCGCCGCCGGGTTGCTGGCCTGCCGCCAGGCCAACGCCGAACAGATCTATCTGAACCTGTGCCAGCGCGAAGCGCTGGGCAGCACCGCGATCGGTCACGGCATCGCCATTCCCCACGGCCGCGCGCCAGCCCTGGACCGCCCCCGTGGCGCCCTGCTGCGGTTGGCCACCCCGGTCGACTTCGGTGGCGACGAGCCGGTGGACCTGGTGTTCGCAATGGCCGTCCCCGCCCACTACACCCACCAGCACCTGATGCTGCTGTCCGAGCTGGCCGAGCTGTTTTCGGCGCCGGACATCCGCCAGGCACTGCGCGCAGCCGGCGATGCCCGTGCCCTGCGCGAGGCGCTGGACATGACCCCACCTGCGAGTGCCGCATGAATACCAGCATCACCGCCCGTGAACTGTTCGAACAGCAGCGCGAGCGGCTGGGGCTGCGCTGGGCTGCCGGCAAGTCCGGCGAGAAGCGCGAACTGGAGGCCGGCAACACAGTCTCGCGGCGTCCGTCGCTGGCCGGCTATCTCAATGCGATCTATCCCAACAAGGTGCAGATCCTGGGCACCGAAGAGCTGTCCTGGCTGGATGCGCTGGAACCACGCCAGCGTTGGGAGACCATCGAAAAGATCATGCAGTCGCACCCGCTGGCGCTGGTGCTGACCCGCAACCAGGCCTGCCCGGAAGACCTGCGCGCCGCCGCGGATGAATCCGGCACGCCGCTGTGGCTGTCACCCAAGCGCGGCCACGAACTGCTCAACCATCTGTCCTACCACCTGGCCCGTACGCTGGCGCCGCGGGTCATCCTGCATGGCGTGTTCATGGAGATCTATTCCATCGGCGTGCTGATCACCGGCGAGGCCGGATCGGGCAAGAGCGAACTGGCACTGGAGCTGCTCAGCCGCGGCCATCGCCTGGTGGCAGACGATGCCCCCGAATTCACCCAGATCGCACCCGACGTACTCGACGGCACCTGCCCCGAGCTGCTGCAGGACCTGCTGGAAGTGCGCGGCCTGGGCGTGCTGAACGTGCGCGAGATGTTTGGCGACACGGCTGTAAAGAAGAACAAGTACCTTCGGCTGATCGTCCACCTGACCAAGCCGATGACCGAACCCACCCCGCATGGCTACGAGCGCCTGACCGGCGACTCGGGCACCCGCCATGTGCTGGACCTGGATGTTCCGCTGATCACCCTGCCGGTGATGCCTGGCCGCAACCTGGCCGTGCTGACCGAAGCCGCCACCCGCCTGCATATCCTGCGCACCAAGGGGATCGACCCGGCGGCGATGTTCATCGCCCGTCACAGCAACCTGCTGGAACGGCGAACGCCCTGATTCCCCTGTCCCCCGAAGAGCCTGTCCATGAGCACCGCAACCCCCTCCGCCCCGACCCTGATCATCGTCAGCGGCCTGTCCGGCTCGGGTAAATCCGTCGCCCTGAAGACCTTTGAGGACCAGGACTACTACTGCTCGGACAACCTGCCGATCAATCTGCTGCCCGACTTCGTGCGCAGCCTGCTGGCCAACCATGACGGCAGCGCACCACGCCGCCTGGCCGTAGGCATCGACGTTCGCGGCCAGTCCGACCTGAGCCAGCTGGGCAACTGGCGGCAGCTGGCCACCGATGCCGGCGTGGAAGTGAAGGTGCTGTTCTTCGAAGCCAGCGACGAGGCCGTGCTCAAGCGCTACGCCGATACCCGTCGCCGCCATCCGCTGAGCCAGCTGGGGCTGTCACTGCCCGAAGCGATCGCCCGCGAGCGCGAGCTGACCGCTCCCTTGCGCCGCGAGGCCGATGCGGTGATCGATACCAGCAACCTCAACGTGCACCAGTTGCGGCGACGGATCATCACCGAGTTCGCGTTGGACCACGCCACGCGCCTTTCGCTGCTGTTCGAATCGTTCGCGTACAAGCGGGGCGTGCCGGCCGAGGCGGACTTCGTGTTCGACGCGCGCGTGCTGCCCAATCCGCACTGGGACCCGGACCTGCGCGCGCTGAGCGGCCGTGAGCCCGGCGTGCGCGATTACCTGGAAGCGCAACCGGACGTGCAGCGCTACCTGGCCCAGCTGATGGATTTCCTCGATACCTGGCTGCCGAAGCTGGGTGATGGCACCCGCAGCTACGTGACCGTGGCGTTTGGCTGCACCGGCGGCAAGCATCGCTCGGTGTTCCTGGCCGAGCGCATGGCCCGGCATGCCCGCGAGATGGGCTGGGAAGACGTGGCGACGTATCACCGCGAACAGGATTGAGAGAGTCGGCCGGGGCTGCGCCCGGCACCCGCCGGTAGTGCCGGCCGCTGGACGGCAACAGCAACAGCAAAAGCAAAAGCGGCATTCCGTGGGATGGAGGGGCGATGTG
>NZ_JAOCLC010000083.1:0-17851 GCF_029845105.1 Stenotrophomonas sp. GD03654
CAGTTTTCCGCGATCTGTCGGAACGGCGTACTGCTCTGGTAGGTGTCGACCTTGGTCGACACGGTAGATCCACGCCATGCGTGGATGCTCTTCGATCAATTATCGAAATACTCGAACTCGATGGAGATTCACCCACGCATGGCGTGGATCCATCAGATAGCGGAAATCTGTCAGAGGTGGGGCGGTGTCGGATTGCGGGGTGTCCGCGGCATGGATGCCGCGGCCAAGCCCCCATGGACGGGTTTACGGCGTCCCCCGCAACCGGACCCACCCCGCCATCCCACGGATAGCCGGCTTTTGCTGTTGCTTCGGATTCGGCTTCGGCATCGGCAGGTGCAGGGCGCAGCCCTGCCGAACACCCCTCTCATGCTGCGCCGCAGAATGCATTCGGCTGAACCTGCATGCTCTACTTGAATCGATCTAAATTCACGGACTGGTGGGTCGGGCGTCATTCCAGGGGGAGCTTTCTGCCAGTCATGGTGGAGCTCAGCGGAACGACGCCGGGCGATCCGCGCCGTCTGCCTCCGCGTCATCGACTACAGGAACCCGACATGCGTCCAGTGCCGTCCGCTCCCGCCGTCCCATTGTCTTCGCGTCCGCTGGCGCGCCTGGCCTGCCTGCTCGCACTGTCGGCGTCGCCGATGCTGCTGCAGGCCGCACCGGCAGCGTTGGAGCGGGAGGTCAATACCTTCATCGGCAGCAAGGACGATGGCAATACGTTCCCGGGCGCGTCGGCGCCGTTCGGCCTGATCCAGGTCAGCCCGATCGGCAGCCACTACTCGGGCTGGCGCTATGACGATGAGAAGATCCGCGGTTTCGGCCACTCCTTCATCTCCGGCGCAGGCTGCTGGGAGCAAGGCGGCCAGGTGTCGGTACTGCCGGTGACCGGCTCGATCGGTCCGGGCGGTGATTTCGATACCGGCAACGCCAAGCAGTTCGACCACAAGGCGTATGCCTCGTCGTACACCCACGACGGCGAGATCGGCCAAGCGGGCTATTACAAGGTGCGGCTGACCAGCTACGGCGGCATCGATGCTGAGACCACCGCGCGTACGCGCGCCGCAGCCGAGCGCTACACCTTCAGCCAGCGCCAAGGCGATGGCCACGTGCTGGTCAATGTCGGCCAAGCCAACGAACGCCACTCGGTGATCGGCAGCGTGGTCGATGTGGTCGGCGACCGCGTGGTGGAAGGCAAGCTGGTCACCAAGAGCTTCTGTGGCGGGCACCAGTACACCACCTGGTTCCGCATCGAGTTCGACCGTCCGTTCAAGGCGCATGGCACCTGGGGCGAGGGCGGTGGCCTGCCGGGTGCGCGGCACAGCATGGAAGGCGAGCAGAAGCCGAACGGTGCCTGGCTGACCTTCGACCTGGCCAAGGGCCAGTCGGTGACGGCGGTCAGCGCAATCTCGCACGTGGATGCCGAAGGCGCGCGCATCAATCTGCGCGCAGATGGCATGCAGGGTGGAGCGCTGCTCGGTTTCGACCGCATGCGTGCGTTGTCGCAGCAGTCGTGGCGTGAGCAGCTGGGCCGGGTGCGTGTGCAGGGCGGCAACGCCGACGACCGCGCCGTGTTCTACAGCGCGGTCTACCACGCGCTGCTGCAGCCGATGACCGGCAACGACGCCGACGGCCGCTACCGTGGCTATGACGATGGCATCCATCGTGCCGACGGCTGGACCTACTACGAGTACTTCTCGCTGTGGGATACCTACCGCGCGCAGAACCAGTGGCTGGCACTGACCCGCCCGGACGTGGCGCGTGACATCGGCCGTACCCTGCTGGCGATCGACGAGCAGGGCGGTTGGCTGCCGCGCTGGGGCTATGCCAATTTCGAGACCAACATCATGACCGGCGATCCGGTTACGCCGTTCATGGTCGATCTGTGGCGCTTCGGCGCGCTCAAGGGCCGTGAATCGCAGGCCTGGGATGCGCTGCGCCGCAACGCGTTCGGCACGCCGCCGCTGAACTCGCGCATGGCTGGCCGCTCCGGCAACCCGACCTATCTGGACAAGGGCTACGTGGTCTACGACCGCGCGTTCCCGTCCAAGGGCATGGACGTCGATCCGCATCACGGCGGTTCGGCGACGCTGGAATACGCGCTGGCGGATTGCGCGCTCTCGCAGATGGCCGATGGCCTCGGCCACGCGCAGGACGCGGCGACGCTGCGTGAGCGCGGCCGCAACTGGCGCAAGGTGTGGGACCCTCAGGTGCGCGACGCCGAGACCGGCTTCACCGGTTTCCCGCGCCCGCGCACCGAAGATGGCCAGTGGTACACGCCGGCCGATGGCCACTACAGCCCGCGCTCGCATCACGGTTTCCATGAAGGCACGGCGTGGCAGTACCAGTGGCTGGCGCAGCAGGACGTGCCGGGCCTGGTCGAAGCGATGGACGGCCGCGAACAGGCCGGCCGCCGCCTCGATGCCTTCTTCGCGATGGACGCGCTGCAGGCCGACCCGCTCAATGCCGCCCGCAAGGAGTGGGTGGTCGGGCCGTACAGCTATTACAACCAGTTCCGCTACAACCCGAACAACGAGCCGGACCTGCACTCGCCGTGGCTGTACACGCTGATCGGCCAGCCGTGGAAGACCGCGGCCGTGGTGCGCGCCGCGCAGCAGTTGTTCACCAATGCGCCCAACGGCGTAACCGGCAACGATGACCTCGGCACGATGTCGGCCTGGTACCTGTTCAGCGCCATCGGCGTGTACCCGGCGGTGCCGGGCAGCGGCCAGTTCCTGCTGCACACCCCGCGCTTCAGCAAGGTGGAAGTGGACATGGGCAATGGCCGCACGCTGCGCATCGATGCGCCGGGTGCCGATGGCCGCCGCCTGCAGTACGTGCAGGGCGTGCAGGTCGATGGCCAGGCGCATGCACCGGTGTGGCTGGACTGGAACCGGCTGCAGCAGGGCCCGCGGCTGCAGTTCGCGCTCGACGCGAAGGCGCCGGAGCAGGGCTGGGGCACGGCGGTGAAGGACCTGCCGGTGTCCTGGTGCGCGGCACCGGGCAGCCAGCTGCGCTGAGACGGACTGTGCCGTTCGCGGTGACCCAGCGAACGGCACGGCACGACAGGGCCCTGATCCATTAGGCTTGAGCATCCAGCGGAGTCCGGGAAGACGATGAACGACAACGGCAGCAGTCCCAGCAAGCGCGCCGGCAAGGCGGTGACGGTGACCGACATCGCGCGTGCCATCGGCGTGTCACGGGCAACCGTGTCGCTGGTGCTGCGCGGCAGCCCACTGGTCAACGTCGATACCCGCGCCAAGGTCGAGGCCGAACTGCGCCGCCAGCGTTATGTCTACAACCGCGCGGCGGCCAACCTGCGCCGGCGCACGTCATCAAGCATCGCGCTGGTGATCAACGATCTGTCCAACCCGTTCTTCGCCGAGTTCGCCTCCGGTGTGGACGAGGCGCTGGGTGGACGCGGTTACGTGACCCTGCTGGGCAGTACCGGTGAATCGCCGGAGCGCCAGCAGGCGGTGCTGTCCACGCTGATGGAGCACACCCCGGCCGGCCTGATCCTGTCACCGGCCGAGGGCAGCGATACCGCGCAGTTGCGGCAGGCGTTGGGCGCCAATGCCAACGTGCTGCTGTTCAACCGCGAGCTTGAAGGGGCTGACTGGGATTTCCTCACCCTCGACAACCAGCACGGCGCCTATCTCGCCACGCGCCACCTGATCGAGCGCGGCCATCGCCAGATTGCTTTCTTCGGCGGCCACGCCGCATCGAGTTCGTGCCACCAGCGCCGTGCCGGTTTCCAGCAGGCGCTGGCCGAGGCCGGTCTGTCGCTGCCGCCGGGCTGGATGATCGAATCTGCACCGAACCGTCTGGAAGCCGCCGCGCGCACCGATGAGTTGTTTGCCGACGGCCATCGCCCGAGTGCGGCGGTCTGCTACAACGACACCGTCGCGCTGGGCCTGATGCTGGGCCTGAATTCGCGTGGCATCCGTCCGGGCGGCGATTTTGCCGTTACCGGTTTCGACGATATTTCCGAGGCTGCGGTGGCGGTGCCGCCGTTGACCACGCTCACCGCCGATCCGCGCGAGCGTGGCCGCCAAGCCGCGGCGCTGCTGCTGCAACGACTGGACGAACCGGACGCGCCGCCACGGCGCACGGTCGCACCGGTGCAGCTGCGCATCCGCGAAAGCAGTGCCGCACGGCCGAACTGATTCCTTCCATACACCCCTTCCACGCAACAACGACCTTCCGCGCATCGAGGCGCGTACCGCATGCCGATCTCCGCAACGCCCCGTCCACCGGGTTCCTCCAGCAGCCAGGCACCGGTCATGAATGCCCGTGCTGCTCTGGCGGTCGCCACCACCATCTTCTTCATGTGGGGCTTCCTGACAAGCCTCAACGACGTGCTGATCCCGCATCTGAAGGCGGTGTTCGAGCTGAACTACACCCGCGCGATGCTGGTGCAGTTCACCTTCTTCGGCGCGTACTTCCTGATGTCGGTGCCGGCCGGTCGGCTGGTGGCCCGTCTGGGCTACAAGAAGGGCATCATCGCGGGCCTGCTGATCGCAGGCGTGGGCGCGCTGGGCTTCTGGCCGTCGGCCGCGCTGCGCACCTACGAAGCCTTCCTTGCATCGCTGTTCGTGCTGGCCAGCGGCATCACCGTGCTGCAGGTCGCTGCCAATCCTTACGTCGCGCTGCTTGGCCCGGAACAGACCGCATCGAGCCGTCTGACCCTGGCGCAGGCGCTCAATTCGCTGGGCACCACGCTGGCACCGCTGTTTGGTGGCTTCCTGATCCTCAGCACCGCAGTGAAGAGCGGCGATGAGATCGACGCGATGCCGGTGGCCGAGCAGATGGCCTACCGTGCCGCCGAGGCGCAGTCGGTGCAGGGCCCGTACGTGGGCCTGGCCATCGCGCTGGTGCTGCTGGCGGTGTTCGTCTACCTGTTCCGCCTGCCCAGCCTGACTGAGTCGACCGAGCAGGCCGACAGCGGCCACCACACGCTGCTGGATGCCCTCAAGCACCCGCACGTGCTGTTCGGCGTGCTGGCCATCTTCTTCTACGTCGGCGCCGAAGTGTCCATCGGCAGCCTGATGGTGAACTACCTGGCGCTGCCGGAGATTGGCGGCATGACCGAACAGCAGGCCACGAACTACGTGTCGGCCTACTGGGGCTGCGCCATGGTCGGCCGTTTCGCCGGCGCGTGGCTGCTGGCCAAATTCTCGCCGCGCCGCCTGCTGGCCGGTTTCGCCGCTGCCAACGTGGTGCTGCTGGTCGTCACCCTGACGTCGGGCGGCAAAGTCGCGCTGTACGGCATCGTGGCGACCGGTCTGTTCAACTCCATCATGTTCCCGACCATCTTCTCGCTGGCCATCGAACGCCTGGGACCGTTGACCAACAAGGCCTCCAGCCTCTTGATCATGGCCATCGTCGGCGGCGCGATCATCCCGCTGCTACAGGGCATGCTGGCCGACCGCATCGGCCTGCACCTGAGCTTCGTGCTGCCGGTGATCTGCTACGTCTACATCATTTTCTACGGTCTTGTGGGCTCGCGCCCGCCGGCTGTCCGCACGCAGGGAGGCTGAGTCCGGAATGGGTTCCATCGTTTGCTTCGGCGAAATTTTGATCGATCTACTAGCGCAGCCGCCGGCCTCGGCCGATACGCCGCGCGCGTTCCTGCAGTACGCCGGCGGGGCGCCGGCCAACGTTGCCGTGGCGGCAGCGCGACTGGGCGCCAAGACCCAGTTCGTCGGCATGCTCGGCCGTGACATGTTCGGTGACTTCCTGGCCGACAGCCTGGTCGAGCACGGCGTGGGCACGGATTACATCGTGCGTACCGATGAGGCGAAGACCGCGCTGGCCTTCGTCGCCCTTGACGCCAGTGGCGAGCGCAGCTTCAGCTTCTACCGCCCGCCAGCGGCAGACCTGCTGTTCCGTGACAGCGATTTCCAGGCTGCCTGCCTCGACAGCGCGCAGTGCTTCCACGTCTGCTCCAACAGCCTGACCGAGCCGGCCATCGCCGAGGCGACCTTCGCCGGCATGGATCGTGCCCGTGCGGCCGGTGCGGTGGTCAGCCTGGACCTCAACCTGCGTCCCGCCCTGTGGCCGGCCAACGAGGACCCGACGCCGCGCCTGTGGCAGGCGCTGGAGCGCGCGGACCTGGTCAAACTGTCGCGCGAGGAGCTGGACTACCTGGCCGCGCCGCTGGGCGCTGATGGCGAGGCGACGGTGCTGCGGCGCCTGCTGGCCGCGCAGGCGCGCTGGGTCATCGTTACCGACGGTGCGGCTACGCTGCATTGGTACACCCGCGACAACCACGGCACGGTCACCAGTTTCCGCGTGGCCACGGTCGACACCACGGCTGCTGGCGATGCCTTCGTCGGTGGCGTGCTGGTCGGCCTGCTGGAGCGCGGTGGGGCGGGCGCTGGTTTCGCCGCGTTCTGCCAGGACCCGGAGGCGATCACCGCCACGCTGCGCTTCGGCGCCGCCGTGGGAGCGCTGGCTGTTACCCGCAAGGGCGCGTTCGCCGCGATGCCCTCGCTCGATGAAGTGCAGCAGCTGCTGCAGGCCCAGGACATTACCGCATGAGCACCTCGCCCGATTTCCGTTCGCCCGCGTTCCTGCGCGCTCATATCGCCGACACGATGGCGTTCTACCACCCGCGCTGCATCGATCCGAACGGTGGCTTCTTCCACTACTTCCGTGATGACGGCAGCATCTACGATGCCAGCCACCGCCACCTGGTGAGCAGCACCCGTTTCGTCTTCAACTACGCGATGGCCTACCGCGAGTTCGGCAATGCCGAATACCGCGAGGCCGTCGAGCACGGCGTGCGCTACCTGCGCGAGGTGCACCGCAACCCGGCCACCGGCGGCTATGCCTGGACCCTGCGCGATGGCAAGGTCGAGGACGACATGAACCACTGCTACGGCGTGGCGTTCGTGCTGCTGGCCTACAGTTGCGCGCTGAAGACCGGTATCGAACAGGCGCGTGTTTGGATGGACGAGACCTGGCAGCTGCTGGAAGCGCGCTTCTGGGAGCCACAGTACGGCCTGTACAAGGACGAGGCCGATGGCCAGTGGAACTTCACCGGCTACCGCGGTCAGAACGCCAACATGCACATGTGCGAGGCGATGCTGGCGGCGTTCGAGGCCAGTGGCGAGCAGCGCTATGTCGAGCGCGCGTTGCAGCTGGCTGAAAACATGACCCGCCGCCAGGCCGCCAAGGCCGGTGGCCTGGTCTGGGAACACTACGATGTGAACTGGGAGATCGACTGGGACTACAACCTGGACGACCCCAAGCACCTGTTCCGCCCGTGGGGCTTCCAGCCGGGCCATCAGACCGAATGGGCCAAGCTGTTGCTGATCCTCGATCGCCACGTGCAGGCGGACTGGCTGGTGCCGACCGCGCAGCACTTGTTCGATGTGGCCGTGGCGCGTAGCTGGGACGACGCCCGGGGCGGCTTGTACTACGGTTTCGCGCCGGAATCGCGCCGGCAGCCGGGCATGGATGGCGCCCCGATCGGCGGCGACAGCTTCGTCTGCGACGACGACAAGTACTTCTGGGTGCAGGCGGAGACGCTGGCGACCGCCGCACTGATGGCCAAGCGCACCGGCGATGACCGCTACTGGCAGTGGTACGAACGCATCTGGGCGTATTCGTGGGAACACTTCGTCGATCACCAGTACGGCGCCTGGTTCCGCATCCTCGATGCCGACAACCGCAAGTACAGCGACGAGAAGAGCCCGGCCGGCAAGGTGGATTACCACACCATGGGCGCGTGCTACGAAGTGTTGAACGTGGTGCGCTGAAGATCGTTCGAATGCAGTAGTGCCAGGCCATGCCTGGCAATCCGAAATCGGTAGCGCCGGGCGACACCCGGCGGAAAACAGGAGCTCCGCGTGCATCGTCTTTCCCTCGTTGTCCGTCTGCTCCTGCTGCTGATTGCAGCGTCCGCTTTTCCGGCAACGGCGGCGCCTTTGCAGGCGCAATGGCAATTCCGCATGCTGCCTGGCGATTCCCAGGGTGCTGCCCATCCGGGCCTGCAGCAATGGCGTGCGGCGAAGGTACCGGGCAGCGTGCACACCGACCTGCTGGCGCATGCACTGATCCGCGACCCGTATGTCGGTGCGCCCGAGGCCGAGCTGCAGTGGATCGGCCTGGCGGCCTGGGAATACCGGGCCCGCTTCGACGTGGATGCGGCGACGCTGGCCAAGCCGAATGCCGAGCTTCGCTTCGACGGGCTGGATACCTATGCCGAGGTCAGCCTCAACGGCAAGCCGCTGCTGCGTGCAGACAACGCGCACCGCACGTGGCGTGCGCGCGTAGAAGGGCGTCTGCGCGCGAACGACAACGAACTGCAGATCGTGTTCCGATCGCCCATCCGCTCCCTGCTGCCGGGCGTGCAGGCGATGCCGCACAAGATCGCCGGCAACTATCCTTCGCCCTATGGGGATGAGCCCAAAGACGCGATGGTCGGCAACTTCGCGCGCAAGCCGGCCTATCACTTCGGCTGGGACTGGGGCCCGCGCTATGTCACCGCCGGCGTGTGGCGCGGGGTCGACCTGCAGGCCTGGGATACGCACCGCCTGACCGATCTTGCCGTGCGCACCGATGCATTAAGCGCGGAACAGGCGAAGCTGGCGGTGCTGCTGCAGGTGGAGCAGGGCGCGGCGGCCGGCTCGGCCGTGGTGAACGTGGACGTGCGCGATCCGCAAGGCCGCAGCGTGGCCCAGGTGCAGCGCACGGTGCTGCTGAAGCCCGGCCAGAATGCTGTCGAAGTACCGGTCGAACTGGTCAAGCCGCAGCGCTGGTGGCCGGTCGGCCACGGTGCACAGGACCGCTACACCGTGCAGGCCCGCCTGGATGATGGCGCCGATGCAACGCGGGTGCGCGAGCAGCGCATCGGCCTGCGCACGGTTGAGCTGCGCCGTGAGGAAGACGGCAAGGGTGGACAGGGCTTCGCCTTCGTCATCAACGGTGTGGAGATCTTCGCCAAGGGCGCCAACGTCATTCCGTTCGATGCGTTCCCCGCACGCGTCGATGCCGCACGCCTGCGCCAGGTGCTGACCGCCGCACGCGACGCCAACATGAACATGCTGCGCAACTGGGGCGGTGGCTACTACGAGGACGATGCGTTCTTCGACATCGCCGACGAGCTGGGCCTGCTGGTCTGGCAGGACTTCATGTTCGGCGGCGGCATGCAGCCGGGTTACGATCCAGCCTTCCGTGCCAGCGTGGTGGCCGAGGCGCGCGACAACGTGCGCCGCCTGCGCCATCACCCCAGCATCGTGCTGTGGTGTGGCAACAACGAGGAAGAAACCGCCTGGAAGGACTGGGGCCACGGTCGCGACCTGAAGGCGGCCGACCCGGCGTTTGCAGCGAAGGTGTGGCAGGGCTATGTCGACCTGTTCGGCAACGACCTGCGCCAGGTGGTGGGTGAGGAGGCGCTGGGCGTGCCGTACTGGTCCAGCTCGCCCAGCAATGATCTGGATGAGAAGGCCAACGATTCCACCCGCGGCGACAAGCATTACTGGCAGGTCTGGGGCAATCCGGCACTGCCGGTGCAGGCCTACCTGCGTGAGACGCCGCGCTTCATGTCCGAGTACGGGCTGCAGGCGTGGCCGTCGGTGGCGACGGTGGACCAGATCGCCACCCGCGCCGAGCAGCGCATCGACAGCCCGGTGATCCGTGCGCACCAGAAGTTCATGGCCGGCGAGGGCAACAGCCGCCTGCTGCACTACATCGAGCTGGGGTACGGCACGCCGAAGGACTTCGAGGACTTCGTCTACCTCAGCCAGGTGATGCAGGCCGATGGCATCGCGTTGGCCGCGCTGCATCATCGTGCCTCGCGGCCGTACACGATGGGCTCGCTGTACTGGCAGCTCAACGACGTCTGGCCGGGTGCTTCATGGTCCAGCGTGGACTACTTCGGTCGCTGGAAGGCGTTGCACTTCGCGGCCCGGCGCTTCTTTGCGCCGGTGACGGTGGCCGTGCTGCGCGACGAGGGCAGCACACGGGTGCGGTTGCTCAACGACGGTGCCGCGCTGGATGCACGCTGGCGGCTGCAGGTGCTGGACGTGGACGGCAAGGTGCTGCGCCGTCGCGAGCAAGCGGTGACGTTGAAAGCGGAGGGCGTCACCTCCATCGGTGATTTCCGCGATGCCGAGCTGCTGGCCGGTGCCGATCCGAAGCGCACCGTGGCGGTATTCGAGTTGCTGCAGGATGGCAAGGTCAGTGCGCGCCAGGTGGTCGGTTTCGTCGAGGCCAAGGACCAGGTGCTGCTGCGGCAGAAGCTCAAGGCCACCTTGTCCACCGAAGGCGACCACTATCGACTGCGGCTGGAAAGCGCGGCCTACGTGCGCGCGACGTGGATCGATTTTGGTGCGCTGGATGTGCAGGTCGAAGACAACCTGCTGGACCTGTTGCCCGGCGAAACCCGCGATATCGCGGTGCGTGGCCCGGTGGACCTTACGACCCTGCGCGAAGCAATGAAGCTGAAGACCCTCAACGATCGTTGAGGGCGGCGCATCCCGCATTGGTGGGTGCCAACCTTGGTTGGCACACCCGGAACATGCCAACCAAGGTTGGCATCTACCCGTCGCTTTACAACTGGATCTGCTGGAAATTCTCGACCCGCTCATGGCCGTTGGCGGCCTGGCCGATGCGCGGCATCGGGTAATCATCCAGGCGATCGATCAGGCGGGTCTGCAGGCCGGCTTCGCGGGCGGCGTCCAATTCCTCCACCACATCGGACAGGAACAGGATCTCGCCGGCCGGCACGCCGATTGCCCGCACGATGCGGCGGTAGCTGTCGGCCTCTCGCTTGCCGCCGATCTCGGTATCGAACCAGCCCGACACCAGCGGGCTGAGGTCACCGGCATCGCTGAAACCGAAGAACAGCTTCTGCGCCGGCACCGAGCCGGAGGAGTACACGTATAGCGGCAGGCCGGCAGCGTGCCAGCCCTTCAGCACCGGCGCCACTTCCGGGTAGAAGTGCGCGGTGTAATCGCCGCGACGGTAGCCTTCGTCCCAGATCAGGCCCTGCAGTGCCTTCAGTGCGGTGTGCTTGCGGTCCTGGTCGATCCAGCCCTGCAGCGTCTCGGCGACCAGGCTGTCCTGGCAGGCGCCGCCGATCTCGGTAGCCACCGCATCCAGCCAGCGGCGGACCTCCGGCTGCTGGCCATGTTCGGAGACGAACGCCGGCAAGGCCTTGCGGGCATAGGGGAACAGCACGTTCTTGACGAATGAGATGCTGCTGGTGGTGCCTTCGATGTCGGTCAGGATGACGCGGGGCTGCATGGATCAGGACGCCTGGGTAGGTACGTAACGGGGGAATTTCTGCGCGATGTCGGTGCCAGTGAAATGGCCGACCCAGCCGTCCGGCTCGGTGAAGAAGCGGATCGCCACGAAGCTCGGCTCATCGCCCATGTCAAACCAGTGGGTGGTGCCGTCGGGCACCGCGATCAGATCGTCCTTCACACACTCGATCTCATAGACCTTGTCGCCTACGTGCAGGGTGAACAGGCCGGAGCCTGCGACGAAGAAGCGCACCTCGTCTTCCTTGTGGAAGTGCTCGTCGAGGAACTTCTTGCGCAGTTCGGCGCGGTTGGGGTTGTCCGGCGCGATCGAGGCGACGTCCACGCTCTTGAAGCCGCGCTCGGCGACCAGACGGTCGATGTCCGCACGGTAGGCAGCGAACACTTCATCCTGGCTGGCGCCCGGCGCAACCGGCGCGGTGGCCTGCCAGCGCTCGAAGGTGACGCCGATCTTCTGCAGTTCGGCAGCGATGGCCGCGCCGTCCTGGGTGTCCAGCAGCGGCGATTCGGGGCGGGTGTCGTCGTAGATGCGCAGTCGGCTCATGGCGGCAGCTTGAACGTCTCGGGGGGAAGACAGGGTAGCAGGGTGGGGGCGAGGCGCAGATTCCGGATCGGCATCTGCGCATGCGCGCGGGTTCAGCCGCGCAGCTTGCGCAGTTCCAGTTCGCAGTGGAACAGGAACTCGAACGCTTCCAGGTGGCGGCGTGCTTCGGCCATGTCACGGCCCCAGGCGTACAGGCCGTGGCCGTCGATCAGGTAGCCCCAGAGCGGCTGGCGATCGAGCAGGTCATCGACCTGCGCCGAGAGCGCGTTCATGTCCTGGGTGTTGGCGAACACCGGCACGTCGATGGCCATCTCATGGGTGCTGTTGCCGGCAAAGGCCTTCAGCAGTTCATAGCCTTCCAGGCGGATGTGGCCCTGCGGCGCATACAGCCGCGAGGCGATGGTCTGCACCGGCGAATGGGTGTGCAGCACGCAACCCACTTCGGGGAAGCGGCGGTACAGCTGGGTGTGCAGCAGGGTTTCGGCGGACGGGCGCAGCGGGCGGCCGACGGCCTGGCCGTCGAAGTCCACCACCATGATGTCGTCCTCGATCAGGCGGCCCTTGTCCTTGCCCGAGACGGTGATCGCCGCGTGGCGGTCGTCCAGGCGGTGGGAGAAGTTGCTGCTTGTGGCCGGGGTCCAGCCGGCGTGGGCCAGTTCGCGGACGTTGTCGATCAGCAGCTGGGCCAGTTCGCTCAGGCGCGCGGTGTCGTACGGGAAGGTGGGGGTGTCCATGGCCGCCATTTTACGTGATCCGGCCCGTAGCTGGGCCTGCTCGAAAGCTGTTGGTCTGCTGCACGCGCGAGGCCGCGCAGTGTGCTGGAAGGGAGCGGGTTGGGTTTGGATCGAGGCAGGCCAAGCGCTGGCTGAATGGGGAGGTTAGCGTTCGCGCTGGAAGCGATTCCGGTCGTGGACAGTCTTGCTGTCGGCAAACACCATCGGAGTGCCGCAGGAGTTCCGGGCGAGCATCAAGGACAGGTGAACTACGATGATCACGCGCGCGATGGTGTTTCTGGGGGTGATCAGTGTCGTGCTGGCCAGCAGTGGCTGCGCGATGGAATGGGTGAGGATGGATGCAGCGGCGCCGCCGTTCGGTGCCACCCACGCGGGCTGCCGGGCCCAGGCCGGCGAGCACTGGCCGGTGCGGAACGAAGTGGCCACGCGCACGGTCTACGAGGACCAGCGGGTGCCCTGCAGGCTTGATGAAGTCTGCGCCATTGACGGCAAGTACAACATGGTACCCATGCCGAAAGAGGAGAGTTACATCGTGGACGTCAATGCGTCCGACCGCAGCAGCGAGTTCAATGCCTGCATGGCCGGTGCCGGCTGGCAGCAGCAGCTCATCTGGTTCAATCGCCGCTAGGCGGGGCCGGCGCAGCGGACGACGGCTGCTCGACAGGTTGCTGCTCAACGGACTCGAGGCAACAGTGGCCAGCGGAGAATGACGTGGCTGTGCGAACCGTTTAGGCGTTGAGGCTGGAGACGAGCAGGGAGCAGGACAAGAACACGTACGACGTGGATGGAAAGTATGAGCGCGTGCAGCGGCCGGAAATCGAGAGCGGCGTCCTGGACGTGAACCAGGGCCGCTACCGTGGCGCACGCACCTGCAGCATGTGGAACTGGGAACCGGTCGTAACAGGAGCGCTGGCCGGGGCAACCGGAACCGGAAGCGGCGCGTTAACACCGCGATATGGCAGGGAAAGGATGATGGAGATGGGTATATGCGAATGGCCGTGGCTGCGGGGCTTGCGCTGTTGACCGGCGGTTGTGCGACCGAATGGGCACGCTTCAGCGACCATGCCGATCCGCTGGATGAGTCGCGTTGGCGCTGCAGGGCAGAGGCCAACGAGAAGTGGCCGGAGAAGATGGAGGTTGTCGAGCGCACCGAGGAGATCGAGGTGCTGACCGTCTGCAAGGAAGGCGAGACATGCGACGTGGATGGCAAATGCAAGAAGATGCTGATGCCAAAGACCGAGCGCTACACCGTGGACGTCAACGCCAAGGAGAATCACGAGCACTTCATGGGCTGCATGGGCGGCGCAGGCTGGATACAGAAGACCATCTGGTTTGGCCGCAGATGATCATCGTCGGGCGCCTTGGTCGCTGGGAATGACCATCATCCACGCATGGCGTGGATCTACCGGACGTGCCGGGAAAGTGTCAGGGGCGGGGAGGCATGGGTTCGCGGGGGTGTCCGCGGCATGGATGCCGCGGCCAAGCCTCCAGGGATGGATTCACGGCGTCCCCCGCTAACCCATGCCTCCCCGCCAAACCCTCAACCCAGCTGTTGCTCTGGAAGTTGCTCCGGCTCCGGCGGGTGCAGGGCCGCAGGCCCTGCAATCCCTTTATTTCGCGCGCAGGCGGCTGTGCCGGAATCCGTAGCAGAAATAGATCACGAAGCCGACGAACGTCCATACACCCATCAGCATCCAGTTGTGCATCGTCATCGCCGACAACAGCGCCAGGCAGCTCAGCACGCCCAGGCTGCAGATCAGCCACGCCATCGGCATGCGGAACGGCCGCGGCAGGTCGGGCTGGGTGCGGCGCAGGATCAGCACGCCGGCGCACACCGCCGCGAATGCGATCAGCGTGCCCATCGAGGTCAGCTCGCCGAGGATGTCCAGCGGGAACAGCGCCGCCAGCAAGGCGATGCCGATGCCGGTGATCACGGTGTTGATGTGCGGGGTGCGGTACTTCGGATGAATCTTGGTGAACACCGGCGGCAGCAGGCCGTCGCGACCCATGATCATGAAGATGCGCGGCTGGCCGATGATCATCACCAGCACCACCGAGGACAGGCCGACCAGCGCGCCGACCTCGACCACCCAGCGCAGCCAGTCCAGCTGCGGGTGCGCCGCCACGGCAGTCACCACCGGCTCATCGGTGCCCAGCAGCTGGAACGGCACCAGGCCGGTCATCACCGCGGCCATCGCGATGTACAGCACGGTGCAGATCACCAGCGACAGCATCATGCCGAACGGCATATCGCGCTGCGGATTCTTCGACTCCTGTGCCGCCACCGACACCGCCTCGAAACCGATGTAGGCGAAGAACACCATCGCCGCGCCGCGCAGTACGCCTTCCATGCCGTACTTGCCGGGACCTTCGTTGGCCGGGATGAAGGGCGTCCAGTTGCTGGTGTCCACGTACTTCCAGCCGACCACGATGACCAGCACGATCAGGCCGGTCTTGAGCACGACCATCGCCATGTTCATCGCCGAGGACTTGCTGATGCCGACGTAGCACAGCCAGGTCAGCAGCAGCACCAGGGCCGCAGCAGGCAGGTTGGCGATCGCGCCGGTCGGGCGCAGCTGTGCGTCGAGCGGGGCACTGACCAGCGCGGCCGGTAGATGGATGTCGAACTGGCTGAGCAGGCTGAGGAAGTAGCCGGTCCAGCTGACCGCCACCGCCGAGGCGGAGACGCCGTATTCGAGCACCAGCATCCAGCCGATGAACCAGGCCGAGAGCTCACCGAAGGTGGCGTAGGTGTAGGTGTAGGCGCTGCCGGAGACCGGCACCATCGAGGCAAATTCGGCGTAGGCCAGCGCGCAGAAGGCGCAGCAGATGGCGGCCAGTACGAAGGACAGCATGATCGCCGGGCCGGCGTGGTTGGCGGCGGCCTGGCCGGTGATGACGAAGATGCCGCCGCCGATCACCGCGCCGATACCCAGGGCGGTCAGGCCCCAGGGGCCGAGGTGGCGGCGCAGGCTGAGGCCGTTGGCGTCTTCATGGGCGGCATGCGGGTGCTTGGTGGCCCACAGTTGCTTGAACATGTGTGGTGGTCTTGTCGAAGCGCGCCACGGGCGGCGCGCGGGGAAAACGGACGGGCCGGCGCGAGGCCGGCCCGTAGGCGGATCAGGGCGACTTGGCCAGCTTGCTGTTGCGGATGCCGTAGCCCAGGTAGATCAACAGGCCGAGCAGCGTCCAGCCCACGAACAGGTGCCAGTGGACCACGAACGCCTGCCAGAACAGGAACAGGCAGGTGGCCGCGCCCAGCGGGCAGATGATCCACACTGCTGGTACGCGGAACGGGCGATGGATCTCCGGCTTGGAGTAGCGCAGCACCAGCACGCCGATGCAGACCGTGGCGAACGCCAGCAGGGTGCCCATCGAGACCAGTTCGCCCAGCACGTTCAGCGGCACCAGGCCGGCCAGCGCGGCGGCGATCACGCCGACCACGATGGTGGCGACGTACGGGGTGCGGAATCGCGCGTGGACCTTGCCGAAGAACTTCGGCAGCAGGCCGTCGCGGGAGATGGTGTAGGCGATGCGGGTCTGGCCCATCATCATCACCAGCACCACCGAGGACAGGCCGGCGATGGCGCCGATCTCGACCAGGGTCTTCAGCCAGGACAGGGTCGGGTAGGGCTCCAGCGCGGTGGCCACCGGCTTGTCGGTGCCCAGCAGGTGGTACGGCATCATGCCGGTCAGCACCGCACAGACGATGATGTAGACGATGGTGCACACCGCCAGCGAACCGAGCAGGCCAATCGGCATGTTGCGCTGCGGGTCCTTGGTTTCGCCGGCGGCGGTGGAGACCGCATCGAAGCCGATGTAGGCGAAGAACACGATGGTGGCCGCGCGGAACACGCCGCTCCAGCCGAATTCACCCGGCACGCCGGTGTTTTCCGGGATGAACGGCTGCCAGTTGGCCGGGTCGATGTGGGCCGCGCCGATGCCGATGAACAGGCAGATCACGGTGACCTTGATCGCCACGATGATCGCGTTGACGAAGGCCGACTGGGTCACGCCCACGTACAGCAGGCCGGACACCGCCGCCACGATCAGCACCGCCGGCAGGTTGAACAGCTTGCCGGAGGCGATGAACTCGCTGCCGGTCCAGGCAATGGGAGCTGCGCTGAGTGCATCCGGGAACGGCATGTGCAGCGTGGTGGTGATGAAGCTGATCAGGTACGCCGACCAGCCCACCGCGACCGAGGCCGAGGCGAACAGGTATTCCAGCACCAGGCACCAGCCGATGAACCAGGCCATGCCTTCGCCGAGAGTGGCGTAGGAGTAGGAGTAGGCACTGCCGGAGACCGGCATCATCGCTGCGAACTCGGCGTAGCACAGGCCCGCCAGGGCGCAGGCGAAACCAGCGATGACGAACGACAGCATCACTGCCGGGCCCGCGTGGTTGGCTGCGGCCTGGCCGGTCAGCACGAAGATACCAGCGCCGATCACCGCACCCACGCCAAGCAGGATGAGGTGTTTAGCCGTGAGGGTCCGTTTCAACGTGGCTTCGCCGTCCAGGCTGCCTTCGATGGGTTCGCCGGCATCGACGTGCCCGGCCGGCTGGACCGGCTTGACCCTCAACAGAGCTTTCAGCATGCAGTACTTCCTAGTGATCGGATTGGGTGGGCCGCCGATACGTTGCCGGCAACCCTGGAATGGTGAAGGCCGCGCGAACGGCCCGCTGTACCTTAGCCAAAGCTGAAGCCAACGCACAAGCGCAATCGCAACAATGAACGGCGATAATGAGCAGTATTTTTTCAAACGCCGCCCATTCATGAGCCAGACCGCCGAAACCCTTGCCGTGCTTGACGATCGCCTGCGCGGCCTGCTGCGGGACTACGCCCGCCGCGAGCCCGCCCACGACGCACTGGCTGCCGAATTCGGCACATTGCTGGACGATCCGGAGGATCCGTTCCGGCGCGAAAGGCTGGCCGGGCACTTCACCGCCAGCTGCTGGCTGGTCAGTGCCGACGGCCAGCGCCTGCTGCTGACCCACCACCGCAAGCTGCAGCGCTGGCTGCAGTTGGGCGGCCACGCCGACGGCGACCGCGACCTGGCCCGGGTGGCGCTGAAGGAAGCCGAGGAAGAGTCTGGCCTGACCGGCCTGGTTCTGGAAGACCCGGCCATCTTCGATCTGGACAAGCATTGGATTCCGGAGCGCAAGGACGTGCCGGGGCACTGGCACTACGACGTGCGTTTCGTGATCCGGGCGCTGGGGGGCGAGGCCTTCTTGCTCAGCGAGGAGTCACTTGACCTGGCCTGGCGGCCGGTGGCCGAGGTCGCCGCCGATCCGGAATCGGATG
>NZ_JAOCLC010000084.1:0-17316 GCF_029845105.1 Stenotrophomonas sp. GD03654
GTCGTCCCCGTAGCCGCCCATCAACGTGCCGGTCAGCAGCAAGGTCTTGCGAGCCTTCGCCGCCAGCACGCCCATGGCCTGGCCCTGGGCACTGCCCCCGTTCTTGTACTCATGTGCCTCATCGGCGATGAGCAGGTCGAACGTGCCTTGCGGCAGGTAGCGTTTGATGAACTCGGACGGCTGATAGCCGCCCTCGCCAAAGCCGAACTCCATGTTGGCCATCGCACGTTCCATGCGCGTGGCCTGACGGTCGGAAAACACCAGCTCGCCGTTGCCATCCATGAGGTTGATGAACTCATGGATGTTGTCGCCGAGCATCGACGCCAGGAACCCGTCACCGAACTTTTGCATCAGCTTCTGCGCGGTGACCTCTCCGATGGTCGGTATGCGCTTTAAGGCTTTGAGCACGGCCGAGGACTGGTCGCTGCCGGACAGACTGCGCGGGCGGATCAGTGTCCACAGGGGCGCGGCGCAGTGGCCGCACTTCCTGCGGCACTCCTCGGCTTGGAGCGCGATCGGGTTGACCGGCTCGCCGTCGAGGTCGGTGATGACCGTGCCGCAGTCCGGGCAGGCCGCCACGTCGCCGTGGCGGGTGCGCCGCGTGGTGAAGACAGGCTTCCAGTGAAAGCCCATCCGCATCCTGACGCGCCCCAGGACGAAGAACTCCTGGCCCGTGGGCTGCACGCCCAACTGCTCGCGCAGCTTGATGAGCTTGACGAGCGTATCCGGCCCGTTGAGTACCCACACCTTGGCACCGGCCACCGTCTCCTGGATCTCGCGCCGCCACTTGTAAACCAGGTGGGGCGGCGACAGCACCAGAGTGCGGCGATAGCCTTCGGCGTTGAGCACGGCGGCCGTGGCAATGCCGACGGTCGTCTTGCCGCAGCCCATCTCGCCATTGACGATCGCAGCACGTTCGCCACGGTCGATCAGCAGCTCGGCGGCGGCGTGGACGACTTCGGCCTGGGCTGGGAACAGCTTGCGCTTGAGGCTGGCGACCACCAGTTGCCGGTGCGCCTGCGGTTGGCCGGTATAGACCGGCGGATTAGCGCTGTTGAGGGCGTCGAGTAGTTCGTCGCCGAACTCGCCGACAAAATCCTGAAGGCTCAGGGTCAGAGGGGAAGATTCCGCGTCGAGCAGTTCGCCCTGTACGGGCGCGGATTCAGCGGCAGTGGTTTCGAGATCGAGGGACATGGTGATGCTCCAAAGAAAAATGGGGCATGCACCACCCCCAGCGGGGCAATGGCATGCCCCGTGGTGGGAAGAGAATCGACGCGTGGCTGAGGGTGGTTGAAGGTGCTGGCCTGGGCGGCCCGCAGGTGAACCGTGCTCAGTCTTCGGACGGAAGCACGATGACGGTTGCGCAGCGCTGCGAATCGGTGACGATGCGAATGGCGAGCCCCGGATGGATCACGTAGTGCGATTCCAGCGACGCGCCCGATTGAAGCGCGCTGCTGTTCGTCTGCCATTGCTGGATGTTGACGTCGCCCCAGTCGCCACGGGTGTGGCGCCTGAAGTACGGGATCGGGTCCAGGCGACCCGCGCGGACCAGGCGGTCTACACCTCTGCTGAAGATGAGCGCCCCGATGGGGAACGCCAGCCGCTGGCAGTAGGTTTCGATGCGATGCGATGCCATGGGCTCCTCCTTGATGAGTCATTGAGCCACGACACCCCTGCCGGAGTGAAGTGGCTCCGTCAGGTGGATGAGGATGACGATGTGGGGCCTCAGATCAGGTCCCGCTCTTCGGGAAGCTGGACCACCGTGGTCTGGTGGTCCTCGCTGGTCTTGACGATCAGCGCCAGGTCCGGCGTGATCCTGAACTGCGAGATCATTAGGTTGTCCTGTTGGATCGCCACGTCGTTGGCTTGGCGTGTGGCCTCATCGATCTCGCCCCAGTCCCCGCGCACATGGCGCTGGACATAGGCCAAGGGGTCGATCAGGCCTCGCCGGGCCAGCCAATGCACCTTCTCGCTCAACTTCAACGTACTCGGTGCGAACAACGGTTGCTTGTGCGGCGCAGGCCGCTTGAACGGATTGGGGATCATGGTGTTTCTCCTTCGAGTTGGTACAGCAGGACGGCAGCGCGTCCGGTGGATCAGCGAATGGTCAACACCTCGCCCCGTGTCGCGGAGCCAGGTGTCATGTCCCACGCGCGGATGACGGGAACGAACTTGTCGGTGAGGATGCGGGTCTCGGCGATGGAGCCGTCTTCGCGTTCGGTGAACTCCCGCTGGAGCGTCTTGTCCTTGTGGGTGTCACCTTTGACGACGAGCACGCGCCCGGTCTTGGAGCGCACAACCCCCGAGATCGCACCCGCGGCCAGAGCCAGGGCGAGATGCCAGCGGGACAAGGCCCGCGCCGGTGGACGCAGCGATTGCTGCGCAGCCCCCAGGTGCGTGTCCTGCGATGGCCACAAGCCTTGCAGCCTGCCAACCTCATCGGCGAACTGCTCGGGCTCCATCGTCACGCGGAAGAAATGCTCTGGCTCGGCCGGGCTGGCGGGGACGATGTACGGCAGGAACGGCCACTCGCTCGGCAGTTCCTCGGCTTCGACTTCGCCTTGCCCTACCTGCAACAGCAGATTGCGCACGGCCTTGACGCCATCGGGCACCTGCTCGCGCTGGCGCACCCGGCGTCCGAAGATCACCACCTGCTTGAACTGCGTCTCCACCGCTCGGTAGATGCGCAGGTCCGTGTAGTGGCGCGTCAGCCAGCCGACCAACTCCGCGTCGAGCACGTAGCCGGGGACGATGAAAACCAGCACGCCGCCGTATTGCAGCAGCGAGAGCGTGCGCTGGTAGAACAGCTTTTCAAGGCGGGCACGGCCCTGGCCCTGATAGCCGATGTTGCCGTTGACGTCCTTGGACAGGTCCCCATACGGCGGGTTGAGCCAGAGCAGCCCGAAGGACTGCTTGGAGACCATCGTGTCCATCAGGTCCGCGTGCAGGCAGTGATCGACCAGGCCGCGGGCATGGCGCGCCCGCTCCGCGTCGAACTCGACGGCGAACGCCTTTGCCTGCTCGCGCCCGAGGGCATGGGCGGCTTCGGCGATCGCCACGCCTTCGCCGGCGCAGGGATCGAGGATGCACATCGGCCCGTCGCTGGGCATCAGTGCGTTGAGCGCTCTTTCGAGCGTGGGTTCGTCGGTCGGGAAATATCCGTTCTTGACGAAATTGCGGGCGAGCCGCGGGAACATGAGGGCCATGGAAGTCTCCTGGTTGGCGGGGATGAAACACGGAAGTACGCCAAGGCGTGCCTCCGAGGGTGGGTCAAGCCGCTACCGCTTCCGGCGTCCAAATCTTGGCCGGATACGGATAGGCGGTGAGCGCGTCGCTGCGGATCAGGGAGCCGAGCGCCAGGGTCAGCGCCGGCACGTCGATGGCGAGCCGATGGCCTTCCAGCGGCCCGAGGGCGAACGGAAGGCGGGCCAGCATCTCGCGGGTTTGCAGCAGTTCCAGCACGGTCTCGCGCCAGTGATCGAGCAGCGGCAACGGGCAGGTGTCCCGCACCAGCATCCACAGGCGGTCAAGCCTGTGGGCGCTGTCGCGTGGCAGCAGTGCCAATGCGCTGGCGTTGGCCTTGTCGGGCTTGACGCAGCGCCGGTCGAACAGCCACACGTTGGACAGCGAGCCGAACAGCGTCCGCCGGTACGCGCGCGTGATGCGCTTTTCCAGGCGATCGACGTTGCCGATGAATACCGGGACGCTGCCGCCCTGGTCGGTGATGAGGTGGAACTGGTCCAGTCCCTGCTCGTCGCGCCCGAGGGTCAGGCGAGCGAGGAACTGCTGGACGGCGGTGTCCCGCGCCCAGATGGACAGGAAGATCAGGTTGCCCTGGTCATCGCCGACGCAGGCGTCGGCCATCACGTCCGGGCATTCGTCGATGCGGTACAGCGTGGAAGAAGTGTTTGCGGGCATGGTGGTGTCCTCGGATGAACGGGAACAGCACCGCCCGCTGGGGCAAGTACTGCCCCAGGGGGTGGAAGAAAACCGCTCAGTCCGGCTCGAACTGCCGGGTGTGCGGGTTGAAGTGAAGCGGCTCGTCCGCCGAAGTGATCGGCGTGAAGCCTTCCAGGTAGATGTTGTTGAGGTACTGGTCGCGGTAGGTCAGTGCCTGCCGTGCCTGGTCCTCGGTGAGGCCGTTGTCGATGAAGTACGCCAGCATTTCCTCGTCGGAGGACACTTCGTCGTTGGACAAACTCCCTTCAACGAGTGCCAGCAACGAGGGCGGAAGCGTTGCCAGGATCGGGTCCATGTCGGTTCCTCCTGGCTCAGGCCATCGACGCCGCGGCGGATGCCGCGGATGCCGTGGGTGTGCGCCGCCGGGCGTGGTAGGCGCGAACGCCTGCACGCCAGTCGGCGGACTGCTCCGGTGCGAGGTCCAGATAGGACAGCGGGCACGTGTAGTAGTACGGGTGCATGGACTCGTCCAAGGACTTGTAGCCCCACTGGCCGCCGCTTCGTTCAAGCAGATCGCAGCGGATGTAGCGCAGGGACTGGCCCGGTGCGAGATCACGATGCACGCCTTCGACCTTGGCGGTCACTTCGGCGACGGACCACAGCACGTTGCCGCGCAGGGTGTGAGCGATGACCTTGACGCTGGCGCGCTCGGTCTCTTGCGGTGCGATCAGTTCCGCGATCAGTTCGGACCGCGATTGGTTTGAGAAATACCAGCCCATGAGAGGCCTCCTCGAAAAGTTGAGCTGAAGGCCTCCCCGTGGGGAAGAACCCCCAGCGGGTGATGGAATGCCGCATCTGCGGCGAAGGAACCTATGCGTCGCCCTCAATCCCAGTCGTCATCGTCTCGATCACAACCGGCCGGGCAGTAGCCGAACTCGATCCCGTGCGAGCAATAGCCATGCTCCGCATTCCAGTCCTGGGTTTCCTGCCGTTCGGCAGGTGTTGCGTAGTCCCATTCCTGGGCCGCGATTTCGAGAGCCTGAGCACGTTGCTCATCCGGCAAACGATTGGCCTGTGCGTCGATCGCCGAACTGAAGAGCGTCACGTAGTGGTCGTAGGACAAGCCGCAACCGCGCTGGGCGTGTGCGGCGGCCGCTTTGCAAAGGTCCCGCCACGCGGGTTCATCCAGCGTTGAACGCGGGGTATCGCAAGCGATGGTGGACATGATGGAGACCTCCAGAAAATGGCCAGGGCCTCCCCCGCATGGGAAAGGAACCCCGGCGGGTGGATGAAGAACACCGCGCATGCGGCGTCTGCGATCACGCAGGTTTTGGTTCGGCCTGGCGGCTCCACTCCTGCGTCTTGAAGTCCAGCGCGTAGCCCAGCTCGCCCAGGCGGGCGATCTGCGCGCGCAGGGTGCGGCGGTCGATGGTCGAATCCAGTTTCACGGACTCGCCCAGCGGCCACAGCAGGCCGAAGAGCGCGGCGTCACCGTCTTCGGTGCTGCCGGGGGCAGCGGCCGTAGCAGGCGGTGGCGCATCCACGCCGAAGGGCGTGGTATCGACCAGCGGGTCCGCGGACGCCTGCACGGGTGCGGGCTTGGCGGGCCTGGACGCTTTGGTGGGCTTGGCCGGCGTTGCCGCAGGCTGCGCCCCTTGCTCTTCATCGAGCGGATCGACGTCCTGGGTGGCGAAGCTGCGGGCTTCGTCGCGGCTGAGTTTGTCGATGCCGTTGAGCGTCATGCCGTCGAGGCTGGCACGGATCTCGAACCGCATGCCGCCGCCGACCGGATAGGACTTCGGGAAGATGTACCTGATGATGAATTCCCCGTCGTACTTGCCTTCGGGGTACTGCTCCAGCTCCGGGTCTTTGACCTCGAAAGTACCGAGGTGCGTCGCGAGGCGGCCAACCGTGAACGGGCCGTTCTTGCCGCGGATGGTACGCAGCGTGAGCTGGCCGGGGACGACGATGGGCGCAACAGATTTCTCGGAAGCCGATGGGGTTGCCATGATGGTTCTCCTGATGATGAATGACGGGCCGCCGACGGCACCCGGTGGATGAGAGGAAATGGCCTCGCCCGAGGTGGGCGAGGTCCGCGTGGCATCACGCCTTGAGCTGGCGCATGCCTTCGGCCAGCAGCCACAACGCCCGGTTCAGGCGCAGGTTCTGGTCGATGCCTTGCACCGGACGGGTGCGCTGATTGCGGCCGTTGGCCGTGCGTCCGTTCAGGCCCCCTTTGACTAGGTTCTCCTGGACGCGGTTGAAGACGGCCCACAGGTCGTTCTTGCGGTCGTCCCATCGCCGAGGGGCCAGCAGTTGGCTCTCGGTGACAGGCGTGGACTTGGCCGGATCGTCGTACTTGAGTGCGAGCGCAGAGTTCGCAAAGACCTCCGCTTCGCCCTCATCGAGGGTGATGGTGCGCATCGCATCGCGCGCGTTATGCACGCGCTCGAAACCTTCGAGGACTCCGTAGGCACCTTCGATCACCTGGCTGGCCACGTCGCCCTTGTGGGGAACGCGGATGTCTGCGGTGGTGTCACCGCAAACCAGGCCGTTGTGGCAGACGAACCGGAACATGCCGGCGAGCATCTGATAGCTGCTCGTGCCGTCATGGCTGTTGAGCAGGATGATCTCGTTCGCCTCGTCGCCGTTGATCTGGCTTGCATGGCGAAGTCGGATGAGGTGCTTCGTGTACTCGCGCCGGTCTTCGTTGCGCACGCGCGTCTGACACACCATGAAGGGCTCGAAGCCCTCCTGGCGCAGCTTGGTCAGCACGGTCGAGGTCGGTATGTAGGCATACCGATCGGACCGGCTCCCATGTGGAGCGTCGGCGAAGATCGACGGAACGACGGCACGAATGCGGTCGTCCGAGAGTGGGCGATCAGAGCGCAGGATCGGGGATTGCGGAGCAAAGCGGGATACCAGAGACATGGCTGATCTCCTTTGAGAAATTCGACAACCGCGTGGCCGTGAGACCACGCGGAACTCGGGGGATGAAATGCGCAAGCACGCGTCCTGGGGACGCGGCGTACGTGGGGAGGAAAAGCGACAAGGCCCCGTGAGAGGCCGTGCCGGATCAGAACGAAGCAGCCAATGCCGGCTCCTGCTCCTGGACTTGCGCCTCGGGCTCGCGCTCGGCGGGCTCGGTGGCCGTGTCGATGGCATCGTCGGCTTCGGACGCGGATGCGTCTTCGGCCGGCGGCGCCTCGGCTTGCGCCTGGCTCGTCGGATAGACCTGGGTGCCGTCGATCTTGATGAGACCGATGTGGACCAGCGTCGATTCCAGGCTGGCGGCCGGTTCCCCGGCGTGCTCACCCTTGGTGCGGATGTACGGATCGATCTTCATGTCGTTCAGACGGAAGGCGATCAGCACCTTGCGGTCACCCTCGACGGCCTGAACGCACCGGCGAACCAGGTGCTCGGCTTCCGGGGTGGCGACGATGGTGTCGAAGTACCGATACTCCGGTTCATCGACAGGCCCGGCCAGTGCCGCGACGGTGCAAGAGAGGAACGAGTCGCCAGCTTTTGGGGTGACGTCCTTCACACGATTGAGATAGCCGATGCCGCGGGTGATCAACTCGTGCTGCTCGATCGAAGCCAGTTCGGCCCGGTCGATCAGTTCGGCCTTGAGCAGTCGCGCCTTGAGGGACGCGGCGGCCTGACCCTTCTGCTCACCCTTGTCGCGGATGTACACATCGCCCCACAGGTCACCGAGGCGAAAGCGCACCAGCGGGCGCTGCTTGGGATCGTCAACGCCGATGTAGCGCTGAACGAGCTTCTTGGCCTCGGCACCCGAGACCTTGACGTCGAAGTAGCGGTAGCTGGGGTCCCGGGCGGGGCCGACCAGCGCGGCGATGGTGCATGCCAGGAAAGGCTGCGCACGGCGGCCGCCCCGGACGGGCACTTCACGGACACGCTGGATGTAGCCGATGCCCGAGGTGTGGAGGTCGAAATACGATTTCTCGTTGGACGTGGTGTTCATGGTGAATCTCCATTGGGATGAAGCGGAGACACACCGGCCCACGCATGCGGGGAAGGTGCGTGACCCCGCGGTGGGTTGATAAGGCGAAAGCATCCGCCACCAGAGGCTGGTGGCCGCTCGCGGAAGGATGCGGTGCGAGCTGGCTCGGTCACGCAGTGGGAACTGCGCCGCAACCTCGAAGACCGATGGTTGCCTGGCATGTCGCTGACGACGTCAGCAGGCATGGGGCCAGCATGGCGGGGCCTCGCGCGCGCGGCAGCAATCAATCGGCACCCGGGCGCTTCCCTTTGTCCGCGCCACCCGGCGCCTGTCACAGGCACTTGGCGCCGCGCAGGTGCTCGGGGGTATCGGCGCGCGGACGGCCGGGACGGCTCCAGGCGCCGCCACCGCGCGCGCCGATCAGCCGCCAGCCGGCGGCGCGCAGGCTGGCGCCACCTTCGTCGGGCATGGTGTAGGTGAGCAGGCGTATGTAGCCCAGCGCCCTTGCCGCCTGCCAGGCCGCGCCGTAGAGCTTGCTGCAGGCGCTGGGTGTGCCGTCGGTGCACAGCCGCGTGACTTCCAGCGTCCAGGTGCCGCGCGACCGGGCGGCCGACAATGGCCACGCCGTGGATCAGGTCGCTGTCGCTCAGCGTGACGGCCAGGGCGAACTTCGCGCCCTGGACCGGGCGGTGGTGGCGATGGTGCGACAGAACGAATGCATTGGCCGTGCGCAGCGACACCGGTAGGAGGTGCAGCCTCGGCGAGGTCGATGGCGTGTTCATGCGGTTGTCTCCGGTGGCATGCCGGCGTTGTGGCCGGCGGGGCGTGCCTCGGCGGCTGGAGACAAACGCGCACGCGCGGCGATGGCGGCGGTGCGAACAAAAGAAGGCCCCCGATGCGGGGGCTGCGAGGCGGTTGCCGCGTCAGGCGGGAGGCACCACTGCTAAGGACAGGTGCGTGGCGGTGGCGGAAAGCACGAGATCGTCCGCCGAGTGCTGGAGGCGCGTGAACAGGCCGTCCTTCGGGTCGAAATACTCCGCGAAGTCATCGCCGCCCAGCTCGCGGCCGGCGAGGTGCCACCAGTCATCGAACGGGTCGGTGTCCGGGTTGCATCCGACGGCGTAGGCGAGCAGTGCCTGGCGCCCATCCGGGCGACGCTCCCCACGCTCGGCGAGGAAGTACACGCCCTGATCCTTGACCAGGACAATGCGGCACTGATTGGGGACGTCTCAGAAAACGGAAAAAATCGTACGCTAAGCCGGTTGCAGCGGTCGTAGCGGCCTGAACTTGCCCGCGCCGATCTTGGCGCTGCTGCGCCAGAGGTAATCGCCGGTCAGGTTGATGTGCTCCCAGCCCAGCGGCGACAGGTACTGCAACAGGGCGTCATCGACAGTCTGGCCGTGACCGCGTAAGGCGTTTGAGGCCCGTTCCAGATAGACCGTGTTCCACAACACTATGGCCGCCGTCACCAGGTTGAGGCCGCTGGCCCGGTAGCGCTGCTGCTCGAAACTGCGGTCGCGGATTTCGCCCAGCCGGTTGAAGAACACGGCGCGGGCTAGCGCGTTGCGGGCTTCGCCCTTGTTCAGTCCGGCATGCACGCGGCGGCGCAGCTCGACGCTTTGCAGCCAGTCCAGGATGAACAGCGTTCGCTCGATGCGGCCCAGCTCGCGCAGCGCCACGGCCAGGCCGTTCTGGCGCGGGTAGCTGCCGAGTTTCCTGAGCATCAGCGAGGCCGTCACCGTGCCCTGCTTGATCGAGGTGGCCAGCCGCACCTTGGCGTTGATCGCCTTGCCGGACGCCTGGAACTGCTGCTGATGCTTGTGCTTGGCAGCGTTGAACAGCTTGCCCAGGATGCGGTCGTGCAGGTCGATGATTTCGTCGGTGACGGTGGCCATGCCCTCGATGGCGAGCGCACCAGGGTCGCGTAGCGGCGCTGTGCCTCGAACTTGGCCAGATCGGCGGGCGTCATCTGGCCGCCTTCGCGGGCGATCTTGAGCAGGCGGTTCTGGTGCACCGACCGCTCGATGCCGGAAGGCAGGTCGAGCGCCTGCCAGGCTTTGAGGCGCTCGATGTGTTCGAGTATGTGGCGCGAGTTCGGCTTGACGGGCGACTGGCGCAGCCAGGCCAGCCAGGTCGTCTTGCCGTTGTCGTGGCGCTTGAGCAGATCGTCGAGGCGGTGCCGGTGGGTGGCCGACAGGGGATCGGACAAGGCCGCGTAGATGCGGCGGTTGGCGCGGCTGTAGGCGTTCATCGAACACCTCCCTTTTCCTCATCCGGCGCAACAGGACAGTTGCTTCACGTCCTTGTTGAAGGTCTGCGCCGCGAGCTTCAGTCCCTCGACCATGGTCAGGTAGGGGAACAACTGGTCGGCCAGCTCCTGCACGGTCATCCGGTGGCGGATCGCCAGCGCGGCCGTCTGGATCAGTTCGCCCGCTTCCGGCGCGACCGCCTGTACGCCGATCAGCCGCCCTGAGCCAGCTTCCGCCACCAGCTTGATGAAGCCGCGCGTGTCGAAGTTGGCGAGCGCCCTCGGCACGTTGTCGAGCGTCAGCAGCCGGCTGTCGGTCTCGATGCCGTCGTGGTGCGCTTCCGCCTCGCTGTAGCCCACGGTCGCCACCTGCGGATCGGTGAACACCACCGCCGGCATCGCCGTCAGGTCCAGCGCCGCGTCGCCGCCGGTCATGTTGATCGCGGCGCGCGTGCCGGCCGCCGCCGCCACATAGACGAACTGCGGCTGGTCGGTGCAGTCGCCGGCAGCAAAGATGTGCGGTGCGCTCGTGCGCATGGCGCGGTCGATGACGATGGCTCCCTGCGCATTGACTTCGACGCCTGCCGCTTCAAGGTTCAGGCTGCGCGTGTTCGGCGCGCGACCGGTGGCGACCAGCAGCTTGTCGGCGCGCACTTCCCCCTGCCCGGTGGTGAGCACGAATTCCCCGCCCGCATAGGCAACGTGGCTCGCCTGGGTGTGGTCCAGCACCTCGATGCCCTCGGCGCGGAAGGCGTCTGTTACGGCTTCCCCGATGGCCGGGTCTTCTCGGAAGAACAGCGTGCTGCGCGCCAGGATCGTGACCTGGCTGCCCAGCCGGGCGAAGGCTTGCGCCAACTCGACCGCCACCACGGAGGAACCAATCACGGCCAGCCGCTCGGGGAGCGAGCTGCTTTCCAGCGCCTCGGTGGAGGTCCAGTGGGGTGTGTCCGCAAGGCCCGGGATTGGCGGAAGCGCCGGGCTCGCGCCGGTGGCAATCAGGCAGCGGTCGAAGTTCACCTCGTGCGTGCCGCCGTCAGCGGTCGCCACGGTCAGCGTGCGCGTGTCCCTGAACCGGGCCTCGCCGCGCAGCACGGTGATGGCCGGAGTGCTTGCCAGGATGCCTTCGTACTTGGCATGGCGCAGCTCCTCGACGCGGCCTTGTTGCTGGGCCAGCAGCCGCTCGCGCAGTACAGCGGGCGCTGCGGCCGGCAGGCCAGCATCGAACGGGCTTTCGCGGCGCAGGTGGACGATGTGCGCGGCGCGGATCATGATCTTGGACGGCACGCAGCCGACATTGACGCAGGTGCCGCCGATGGTGCCGCGCTCGATCAGCGTGACGCGGGCGCCTTGCTCCACGGCCTTCAAGGCAGCCGCCATCGCCGCGCCGCCGCTGCCTATCACAGCCACGTGCAGCGCTTGTTCACCGCCAACATGCTTCGTTTCGCCACCGAGCCAGCCCAGCGCCTTGTCTAGCAGGCCGGCAGGCTTGTTCGGCGTGTCGGTAAGCCGTGCGCGATAGCCGAGCGTGGCCACTGCGGCAACCAGCGGGGCCACGCTCACGCCTGCATCCGCCTCGATTTCGGCCTGCCGCTGCGGATAGGACACCGAGGCCGCGCGCACGCCGGGCACGTTCGTCAAAGCCTGCTGGACGTGCTCGGCGCACGACGTGCAGGTCATGCCTTCGATGTGGAGGGTGATCGCCTCGGCCATGATTACGCCCTCACTGCTTGACGCTGGACGGGTAACCCGCGTTTGCGGTGGCCTTGGTCAAGGCGTCGGCATTGGTCTTGGCCTCGTCGAAGGTGACGACGGCCTCCCGCTTCTCGAAGCTGACTTCGGCCTTCTCGACGCCGGCGACCTTGGACAGAGCCGTCTTGACCGTGATCGGGCACGCGGCGCAGGTCATGCCGGGCACCGACAGGGTGACGGTCTTGGTGGCAGCCCAGGCGGGCGCGCTTAGAGCGGCGGCCAGGGCGATGAGGGTGGTGAGGGTGGTGAGTTTCTTCATGGTGATCTCCTTTCAGTAGAACAGCGGCAGGACGTAGGGAAACGCGAGGGCAACCAGAACCAGGGCGGCCACGATCCAGAAGATCACCTTGTAGGCAGTCCGCACTTGGGGCACGGCGCAAACGTCGCCGGGCTTGCAGGCATGGGCTGGTCGGAAGATGCTGCGCCAGGCGAAGAACAGCGCGATGAGCGCTGCGCCGATGAAGATCGGCCGATACGGCTCCAGCACGGTCAGGTTGCCGATCCACGCGCCAGAGAAGCCGAGCGCGACCAGGACAAGGGGGCCGAGGCAGCAGGCCGAGGCGAGGACGGCCGCGACGCCGCCGGTCGCCAGTGCGCCGCAGCCGTTCTTGGGTTCCGACATAAGGTTCTCCTTCCGGGACTTCGCTTGATGCTGTAACGTTACTTCCGTAGTCAACTACGGAGTCAAGCGCCATGGAGAACGCTCAAGAGAATCTGACCATCGGGGCCTTCGCCAAGGCAGCCCGGGTCAACGTGGAGACGATCCGCTTCTATCAGCTCAAGGGCTTGCTACCCCAGCCGGAGCGGCCCTACGGTCGCATCCGCCGCTACGGGCAGGCGGACGTGGCGCGGGTGAAGTTCGTGAAGTCAGCCCAGCGCCTGGGATTCAGCCTGGATGAAGTCGGCCA
Source organism: Stenotrophomonas sp. GD03654 (assembly GCF_029845105.1). NCBI lineage: Bacteria > Pseudomonadati > Pseudomonadota > Gammaproteobacteria > Lysobacterales > Lysobacteraceae > Stenotrophomonas > Stenotrophomonas sp. GD03654. The sequence goes on from NZ_JAOCLC010000084.1 coordinate 12,767, forward strand.
GCTCCTGAAACTGGAGGACGGCACCCATTGCAGCGAGGCGGCCGAACTGGCTGCTCACCGGCTGGCCGATGTGCGCGCACGCATGGCGGACCTCACGCGGATGGAAGAGGCCCTGTCGACGCTAGTGAGAGAGTGCAACGCGCACCATGGCAATGTTTCCTGCCCGTTGATCGCAGCTTTGCATTGCTGCTAAAGGGCCCACTTCGGCTCTTAGCGTACGATTTTTTTCCGTTTTCTGAGACGACCCCTGATTGGCGATGGCTTCGGTCAGCACGGGGCGCAGGTCAGCGCCTTTGAATCGCAGTGACATGGATGAAATCTCCTGTGTGGAAGAATGAGAAAGGCCTCCATCCGATGGGATGAAGGGCCTGTAGTGCACGCGGCCGGAACGGCTGGAACGCCGTGGCGGATGCCTCGGGTCAGCCGCAGGACCGCCCGGTTTCGCTGCGGGGCGTCATGCCGGGACGGCCTGGCGCTTGCGGGCCGCTTTCGCGTCGAGGATGCTCACGTCGATCTGGCGCCAGCGCCCGTCGTCGATGAGCCTCTCCAGCACTTCGCCGAGCATGTCGAAATACACCTCGTCGTGCCGATCGACCAGTTCGACCGATTCACCGTTCTGACGGTGCAGTTCCACCACGTAGGTGTCTCCGCCGCGGTCGTAGAGGATCGTCACCCGGCCCTCGAACTTCGCGGTCGAGACCGTGAAGCTGATCGCCGGCGGGGTCTCGATGATCTTGGAGGGCGTGGGATCGACCCAGGTGAAGTCGCGGGCACCGGCATCCACCAGCATGTGGGTGATGCGCCGGAAGCGATCGGGGGCCGGCATCTCCTCCAACTGCTCGATGAGCTGGCCCAACTCCATGCACTGCGGCGTGGGAATGGGCAGCTTGGCCGGCGCCGAGCCGAGGATGTGCCTCGTGATGGTGTACGGCGTGCCGTCCGAAGTCTCCTCGGTGATGACCTCCGGCGTGTCCGCGCGCAGTCCGTCGAAGCGACGACGGGCATAGGGTTGGACATGCACCTTGGCGCCTTCGGCAGGAACCGTGGTCACCAGGCTGGGATCGAGCACCGCGAACTCGGAAGGCTTGAGCTTGACGACGATGGCATCGTCGGTCGCGGCGACCACCTTGCCGTCGAAGGGTTGGGGGTCGATGGCGAAGCCCAGCGTTGAGGACAGCGGCTGATCATCGAACACGCGGTACTTGAACGACCGCACGTTGCGGGGCACATGGCCTGCGACCAGCGAAGGCATCATGGATTTGATGAGGGAACGATCCATGGGGAAACTCCTTGAGGAAAAACAAGGGATTCCCCGCCCGCAAGGGAGAGGTCCCTTGTGGGTGGCGTGGATGGACGCGGTAGGTCCGTAGGAAGAAACGACCAGCACGGTTTCCCGCGCTTGCAGCCTCGAAGGTCTCGACTGCCTGGGCATGTGCCGGCAACGCCGACGAACATGGGGCAAGCATGGCCCTGGGGCGGTCTGCCTGCCCGCAGGAAACGGCACCGCACCACAACCGTTTTCCTGTGCTGCGGGCAAGAAAAAGCCCCTCGAAAGGGGCTGGAGGAATCAGGCTTGGTACACGAAGTAGTGCTCGCGCTGACGCGGAAAGAACACGTGTTTCCACGTGTCGCCGCTTGTGTTGCCACCGTCGAAGACGACCATTTCGTAGTCGTCCACGTCGGTGTCCACCAGGTCGGCGCTGGCGATATGGCGCATGTGCAGCGTGCCGCTCATGCGCTCGAATACCAGGATCTGGCCGATGGCATCTTCCTGGCTCATGGCGTTGACGCAGGCTCCGAGTTGGTGCTCGAAGTCGGATGCGGGTGTGATGAGGTCGGGGAACATGGGATCGCTCCTGTGAAAGTGCGCCGGCCCGGCTCTCTGGCGGGAGACCGGGCCGGCATGCGGTGAGGACAAGGAAGGCCGGGGATGTGTGTGGCAGCTATTCGCCGGCCAGCGATAGGCCCGGCAACACGGGTGCGTCGGCATCGAGGATGAGGATGCGCACGTCGGCCTGGCCGGCCAGTTCAAGGATCTGTGCCAGCTCGTCCGGCATGCCCTTGCTGCGGTGCTCCTGCCGAAGCTGCTCGGCGGCGATCCCCTCGACGTCCTGCAGGTGCTGGTCCGTCCAGGGCGTGGAGATCAGCTTGACGCCGATCGCCGGGCTGTAGGGAATCCGGAACGCGATGAACAAAAAGGCCTCCGGCGTCGCGAGGTCAGCCAGGTTGGCCAGGTACTGGCCGGTTTCGCGGCTGATGTGCGCGCTGCTGATTTCCCAGCACCGGCTGTAGTAGCCGGTCTCGAAGCTCAACCGCTGCACGACTTCCCGTGCGGCCTCGGCCGAATAGGTGTCGCCAATGTGGACGGGGCGGCCGTCGAAGTCGTCGCCGTGGATCGCGTACACCACGGCACCCACCATGCCTTCGCCGCTGCCCCCTTCAGCCGCGTCGCATTCGGCGATCAGTGCGGCGCCGACAGGTTCGGTGCCAGTCCTGACCACCGCGAAGTCGCTGGTGATGATGCAAGGAGAAGAAACCAGCGCCGCGTCGCAGAGGTGCTGCTGGCTCGGGTGGATGTTTCGCCAAACATGCGGGCTTCCGTCCTCGTAGCTGATGGACAGCGTGCGGACGATTTTCAGATTCCAGTAGCCGCGTAGAAAGGGATTGGGATTCTGGGACATGGGATTTCTCCAACAGAATAATGATGGAGCAAATCCCCGCCACCGGGAATTGACCCCGGTGGGTGGAAAGAAAGGAAACAGCGTCAGGTGACGCTGATCGTTGGCGTTTGGGCCAATCGCTCGGCGACGCGCCGGCGCAAATTCATGCGGAATGGCTCGTCGCTGACGCCCGCCAGCAGATTGATGGTCTCCAGCGCGATCAGGGCCGAAGCCTCTTCGATGTCGGCGGCCACAATGGTCTTGCGCAATTGGTCGCCGAGCTGGAGGGCCTGGGAGGAGGAGCTGATGAAGCGGACCTCGCGGCTCAGGTAGCAGCCGTTGCCGCCGAACTCGAACAGCCGCGGCTTGCTGCAGTACCAGCAGCCCTCGAACTGGATGGCGGTCAGGTGGTGCCCGTCATCGAACCGGGTGGCGATCAGAAACAATGCGTCGAGATCGGCGGTGTCCTCGAACGAATGACGGTCGATCAAGTTCCCCAGCTCTTCGTCCTCATCGGCACGGAAGTGCACGGCGAGCAGTTCGAGCAGCGGCGGGATCGACAGCCCTTCGTCGTCCGGCATCGGAATACCGAGTTGCGTGGCCAGGTCTTCCAGGCCATCGAGCACGTCCGGCCATTGCGGATTGGTGGTCTCGGCGATCTGGGCGATGTAGGCCTGCCCGTTGCCGGGGTGGCTCTCGTCCAGCGCGAAGGCGCCGAACAGCGCCTGGATGACGGGCGTCACACGGTCGAGCACGAGAACGCCGGTGGCTTCGTAGTAGTTGTTGGCCATGAAGGCTCCTTTCGATGAATGAACGGAGCCAGCCCTTGCGGACGATGGCATCCGCAGGGGAAACCGCCTGATGCCGGATGGCGCTGGGCGGGGAGAAAACGCGAGGGACATGGCCTCGAACGAGGCGCATGTCCCTCATGGGGTCCCGTGAACGCAGTGATGAAGGTGTGCCAGGGACCGGCTCACCAACCGCTGTAGTTCAGCAGCAGGTCGGCGATCACCTGGCGACGTTGCAGATCGAGACCATCGAAGTCCGACAGTCCTTGGAAGTGGCAGCGCTTGAGCATGGCACCGCCCTCGCGCGCGTTGTAGAAGCTGAACATGGCGGACAGGAACATGCGTTCCCCGCTGCTCAGGACGCCGAGTGCGTCGTTGGCACGCAGCATGTCGGGACGCAGATCCCACTTGCTCTTTGCCTGGTTCAGGCCTTCGCGCGTGCCGTCGCCAAACCATTGCGGGCCTGCGATCTCGACGCCGCGCTTCCAGACCTCGAAGAAGGCTTGGGGCGCGGCGGCGAAATGCTGCTCTTCCCGCATGATCTGATCGACGACTTCCTGGGGCAAAAGCTGGTTCATGACGTGGTTCCTCCAGTTGGATCAGGGTGTGGCGAGCTGGGACCAGCCGCCTCTTTCGAGGGCACGTTGAGCCGCGGCATAGCTGCGGAAGTACTGGCAGGATTCCCGCGAAACGGGACCTTCTGTATCGCGCGTGCCGATGTAGTGGCCGGCGGCGCTATGCAGGATTTCGAGCGGCAGGAACTTGCCGCAATGGATCAAGGCCAACTGGCCGAAAGAGGCTTGCTGGGACATGGACGGGCTCCTTGGAAAAAGCGGGGCCTCGTCCCTCACGGGATGGCAGCTCCCGCACGCGGTTGAGAAAAAAGCATCGGCGTCACGGGTGACGCGCGTCCGCAGACTCGATGCGATGGCGGACTGGCGGGTAGCGCGGAAAGAATCCGCGGCAGCCTGGAAACTCTGGCTGCTGGCATGGTGCTGACGAATCAGCGACACATGCGGGCAGCTTCATGCGCGAGGCGAGCCGCGTCAGCCGGAAATCGGCATTTGCAACAGCCCCGATTGGCGAACGCGGAAAAAAGAAA
>NZ_JAOCLC010000085.1:0-17261 GCF_029845105.1 Stenotrophomonas sp. GD03654
AACCGGACCCACCCCGCCTACCCTCAGGAAACCAGCTTTTGCTGTTGCTTCGGCTGTTGCCGTTGTTTCGGCAGGTGCAGGGCGCAGCCCTGCCGAATCCCATTACACTCCAGAAGGATTTCCCTGCTGGAGAGAGCAATGAAACGAGTGGTACTGGGCGTGCTGGCCCTGTCGGTGTCGAGCGCACTGATGGCGGCCACCCCGAAATTCGACGGTGCGCGGATCTCCGCCGACGTCAAGGAACTGGCCTCCGACGCCTACGAAGGCCGCTCGCCGGCCACCGCCGGCGAAGAGAAGACCATCGCCTATCTCAGCAAGCAGTTCGCCGATGCCGGCCTGCAGCCCGGCGGTGACCTCAAGGACGGCAAGCGCCTGTGGACCCAGGCCGTGCCGCTGCGCAAGGGCGACATCGTCGGCGCACCGCAGCTGGCGCTGCACCAGGGCGGCAAGACCGTTGCGCTGGAGCAGGGCAAGCAGATCGCCGTGCGCGCCGCCATGAATGGCGCCAGCAACGTCGACATCAGCAAGGCCCCGCTGGTGTTCCTCGGCTATGGTGTGAAGGCCCCGGAGCGCAACTGGGACGACTTCAAGGGCGTGGACCTGAAGGGCAAGATCGCCGTCGTGCTGATCAACGACCCGGACTTCGAGACGGGCCAGGGTGATTTCGACGGCAAGGGCATGACCTACTACGGTCGTTGGACCTACAAGTACGAAGAAGGCGCCCGCCAGGGGGCGCTGGGCGTGCTGATCGTGCACGAGACCGCCCCGGCGTCGTACGGCTGGGCCACCGTGGCCGGTTCCAATACCAACACCATGTTCGATGTGGTGCGCGACAACCCGGCCGACAGCCACCCGCTGCTGGAAGGCTGGATCCAGCGCGATCTGGCGGTGGAGCTGTTCCGCTCGGCCGGCCAGGACTTCGAGGCGCTGAAGAAGAAGGCGCAGCAGCGCGACTTCACCCCGGTGCCGCTGACCGGCGCCAGCCTGGACGCGAAGTACGCGGTGAAGACCGAAGTGATTACCTCGCACAACGTGGCCGCGCGCCTGGAAGGCAGCAGCCACCCGGACGAGACGATCATCTACAGCGCGCACTGGGACCACATCGGCGTGGGTGAGCCGGATGCGCGTGGCGACCGCATCTTCAACGGCGCACTGGACAACGCCAGCGGTACCGCCTCGCTGATCGAGCTGGCGCGCGGCTTTGCCAAGCAGAAGCGCCCGCAGCGCTCGGTGGTGTTCCTGGCGGTCACTGCCGAGGAAAAGGGCCTGCTGGGTTCGGAGTACTACGCCACTCATCCGCTGTATCCGCTGGAAAAGACCGTAGCGGTGATCAACATGGACGGCATGGCGCCGTTCGGTCCGTCGCGTGATTTCGGCATCTACGGTGCCGCGCGCTTCGAACTGCTGGACCAGCTGAAGGACGTGGCCAAGGGCTGGGATATCCGCTACACGCCGGACCCGAAGCCGGAAGCCGGCCTGTTCTTCCGCTCCGATCACTTCCCGTTCGCCAAGCGTGGCGTGCCGGCGCTGTCCTGGTCGGCTGGCCAGGACTGGGTGGACGGCGGCGTGGCCGCAGGCAAGAAGGCGTCCGAGGACTACACCGCCAAGCGCTACCACCAGCAGGGCGACGAGTGGCAGCCGGACTGGGTGTTCGCCGGTGCCGCCCGCGACCTGGAAGTGCTGTACACGCTGGGCAACCAGCTGGCCAACTCGCGCAGCTGGCCGAACTGGAGCCGGGACGAGTCGTTCCGCGCCGTGCGTGACGCCAGCGCCGACCAGCGCAAATAACGGCGTTCGGTAGTGCCGGCCGCTGGCCGGCATTGCCCCTCCGGGGAAACGCCGGGCCATGCCCGGCGTTTCCGTAACAGCTTCCATCCCCGGATTCCGGCCCTTCGTCGCAGCCCGCTTGTTTGCCCGGCGGGCCGCCCTATGCTCGGCTCACCCCCTTCCTCCAAGGCGCCGCCGTGTTCGCCAGCCTCTCTCTGATGTTCCGTCACCTGCTGGCCTGGGCTGCGGCGCTGTTCGTCGCCGGCATGGTCTGGAGCGGCATCTTCAGCGGCATGAACGACGGCCCGGGCTGGGTCTTCGGCCTGCTGGCGATGTTCCTGATGATCTCCGCGCTGGGCAGCGCAATCACCCATATACGCCGGGTCTGGCTGGTTGCCGGACGGCTGGATTCGACCACGTTGTCCGGGCGCCAGCGCCGCCAGGTGGAACTGCCGATGGATGCCGGCCAAGCCTACGCCGTGGTGGAAGCGGCGATCGCCGAGCTGCCGCGTGTCGAAGACGTTGAGAGTTCGGCCGGCAGCCTGCAGGTGCGCGCTTACGTTCGCCGGGTCGACCTCTGGAATGGCCGCCAGCCCTCGCGCTGGAACCTGCCGGCGCGGCTGGCGATCAAGCGCAACAGCGTGCTGGCCACGGTCACGCCAGGGCAGGGCACCAGCACCGTCACCCTGCTGTTTGAACCGGATGCGGGCTGGTGGGCCGACCTGCTGGCGCTGGACGAGGGCAGCAACTTCGAGAACGCCGAAGCGGTCACCCGTGCGATCAGCCGCCGCGTGGCCGACCAGCGTCGCGATGAGCAGGCCGCCGCCGAACAGACCCAGGTAGAGAAGGAGCTGTCGGTGGCGCGCTTGAATCTGCTGCACGCGCAGGTGGAACCGCACTTCCTGTACAACACGCTGGCCAACGCGCAGGTGCTGACCCGCACCGACCCGGCGCGTGCCGAACAGATGCTCGGCCACCTGATCCAGTACCTGCGCAGCTCGTTGCCGCAGGTGGACGAATCGGTGTCCACGCTGGGCGTGGAGCTGGAGCGCACCCGCGCCTACCTGGAGATTCTGCGTATCCGCATGGGCGCGCGGCTGGCAGTGGAAGTGCAGGTGCCCAACGAACTGCACGGCGTGCACCTGCCGGCGATGGCGCTGCAGACGCTGGTGGAGAACGCGATCAAGCATGGCCTGGAACCCAAGCCCGGCGGTGGCACGATCTGGATCCTGGCGCGTGGCTTTGATGACCATGTGACCGTGACCGTGGCCGACGATGGCCTCGGCTTCGGCCAGGGCACCAGCGGCACCGGCATCGGCCTGAAGAATCTGCGCGAGCGCCTGCGCCTGACCTGCGGCGAGCAGGCCGGTGTGGCGATCGTCGCCAACTTCCCCAGCGGCGTGGCCGCGACCATGACCCTGCCGCAGTCGAACAAGGAGCGCAGCCATGCCGCTTGAAGCGCTGATTGCTGAAGATGAAGAACTGCTCCGGCACTCACTGGTGGAACAGCTGCGCCGGCTGTGGCCGGACCTGAGGCTGGTGGCCGAGTGCGAGGATGGCGCCAGTGCGCTGGAACAGTTGGCCGAGAAACAGCCGGACATTGCCTTCCTCGATATCCGCATGCCCGGCATCAGTGGTATCGAGGTGGCGCGTTCGCTGTCCGAGCTGAGTCCGCGTACCCAGGTGGTGTTCGTCACCGCCTACGACCAGTACGCCATCGACGCGTTCGAGCAGGGCGCGATGGATTACCTGCTGAAGCCGGTCAGCGACGAGCGCCTGCTGGCCACGCGCGAACGCATCCTGTCGCGGCTGCCATCAACGCGCCAGGACGATGCCGTGCTCGAACGTCTGCTGCAGCGGCTGGGGCCATCGCAGGGCGCTGCCGAGCGCCCCCCCTTGGCCTGGATCACCGCCAGCAACGGCCGCGAGACGCAGTTGATCATGCTGGAGGACGTGGCCTATTTCCGCGCCGACAACAAGTACACCACCGTGGTGACCGCGGCCGGTGAGAGCCTGCTGCGCACGCCGTTGCGCGAACTGCTGGACGTGCTCGATCCGCAGCACTTCCGCCAGATCCATCGCTCGACCATCGTCAACATGAAGGCGGTGGCGGCGGTCAGCCGCGACGACACCGGCCGCGGCGTGCTGCGGCTGCGGGGGCGTGCCGAGACGCTGGTGGTCAGCCAACCATTCATGAGCCTGTTCCGCGGCATGTAGCCGCGCCGCACCTTCCGCTACCAGGAGCATTGCATGCGTTTTTTCCTGCTCGTAGGCCTCGCCGCATTGGCAATTTCCGGTTGCCAGAAGTCCACAGAAACCGCGATCACCCGCACCACGGCCAATGGGGTGGACACGCTGTACAGCAAGCGCACGGTAGTGAATGGCGTGGCGCGTTTCGAGTGCATGGCCAGCCGCAGCGGTCAGTGCCATTACCTGGTGCTGGATCCGGCCTGTCGTCCTGACGCCGCCTGTGCGAAAGCGCCGATACGGTCGTTCGCGTTGGCGGCCGGCACCACCCGGGAGTTCAGTGACCTGCCGAAGGGCTTCGCCCAATGCGTCAGCGAAGAACCGATAGAACAATGCCACCGTGAGTGATCACGGTGGCATTGTGGGTCCCCCCCGCTTCCCTGAAGGGTCAGTAGGCAGGCTGCAGTGTCAGGTCATGGTGGTGCTCGTTCTCGCCGACATGGTTGAGGCGACCGACCAGTTCTGAGTGCTGCTTCATGCGCCCGATCTCGGTCATGATGCGGATGTCCTCATGGCGCAGTTCGCGCCTGGCGGTGACCGCCTGCTTGTAGTCCAGCACTTCCGGATAGTGCTCGGCCAACTCCAGCGCCTCGGCCACGTGCTCGACGCTGTCGGCCTTGGAGCTGATGCGAGCGCGGCTGTTGAACGCCTTCATCCAACGTTCGAAACCGGCCTGCTGATCGAACATGTTGGCCATGAACCAGATCACGAACAGAATCGAGACCCACGAGCCGAACACAACTACCACGCGGGTGAACGTGATATGGAAGTCGTCACGCCACAGGTAGTTGGCAATCAGGCCAAGAATCAGCAGCGAGGCTGCCTGCCAGCCGACGATCGAGGCGATCAGCCATTGGCACTTGGCCTGCGCCAGCACCGCCACTTCATCGCGGATCTGCTGCTCGCTGAGATTGCGCCAATGCGCAACCTGTTTGTCGAACGGGCTGCTGTAGAGCTCGTTGTCGCGAAGCAGAATTCCCAAACCCTTGAACAAAGCAATCATGGCTGGCTCCTTGTGGAACGTGCGTCGATCAGCGTTGGACGGTGTGGCGGGTTCAGTTCTAGCACTTCCAGCGAGCCGCGCAATGGGCGCAATGCCTAGCGGCGTAAGGGTTTTGTCTGAATGGGTGAATGTTGGTGCACTGCAGCATCACGACCGCAGCCTGCGACAGGATGTCGCAGGGTGAAACGTGCTGCGGCCGCACATGAAACCGTAGCTGAGCGCGGAGGCTCGCCGTCGGCGTCGTGATCGACCAGAATCGGGGCCGACCGCGCAAGGCGTGGCCGTTCTTCCGCCTTTCCTGGACCTGTGATGCCGGCTTTGCTGCAGCGACTCTCCCGCCCCGTGACCGCGCCGATCCGGCGCTGGGTCCTGGAGGCCTTCCCGCGTGGCCAGAGCGGCATCGATTACGACCACCCGCTGGGTGACCCGGGCTGGTTCGGCCCGGACAGCGTCACCTGGCGACTGCATGCGGAATTCCCGTCGATGCTGGCCGGTGGCCTGTGCGCGCTGATGCTGCAGACCCTGCACCCGCGCGCGCTGGCCGGAGTCTACGACCATTCCAACTTCCGCCAGGACCTGGTGGGACGCCTGCGCCGCACCACCGCCTTCGTTGCCGGCACCAGCTATGCGCCTGCCGGCGAAGTGGAGACGCTGGTGGCGAAGGTACGCCGCATCCATGCGCAGATCCGCGGCCAGACCGCGCAGGGCGAGGCCTATGCCGCCGATGATCCGCAACTGCTGACCTGGGTGCACGTGACAGAAGCGTTTGGTTTCCTGCAGGGCTTCCGTCGGTACGGACGCGAGGTGCCGGCGCACATGGCCGATCGTTACTATGACGAATACCGCTGCGTGGCCGAGGCACTGGGTGCGGTGGATGTGCCCCGCAGTGAGGCGGAAGTGGCGGCGTACTTCTGCGCGCGGCAACCGGAACTGCGTGTGGATGAGCGCTCGCGCGAAGTGCTGGAGGTGTTGTCCGGCGTGCGCTTGCCGGTACCGGTGCCGGGGCTGTCGCGCGAAGTGTTCCTCGGCGCCGGTGCGGCGCTGCTGCCGGACTGGGCCGAGGGCATGCTGGAACGCAATGCCCGCCAGCGTGCGCAGGCTGCAGCGTCGGCGAAGCTGATGCAGGGCATGGCGCCGCTGTTCCGCCGCGCACTGCCCGATGGCCTGGCCAGCCGCGCCTGCACGCGGATGGGCGTGCCGGTGTCAGTGTTGCGCGAGTGGCCCACCGCTCTCAGGTAGGTGCCAACCTTGGTTGGCACGCATTGCGCGCGGTGCCGCAGAAGCGCCAACCAAGGTTGGCCTCCACCAGAGCGGATGCCGCCGTAGATCCACGCCATGCGTGGATGGGCTTCACCCGGCCGACTTCAACCCACGCAACAGCATCTCCAGCGCCGCCGTCGCCTGCCGCAGGCGCGCGCCGCCATCCTCGCCCTCTGCAATCCAGAACGCGGCCTCGGCCAGGCTGCCGTAGATCAGCGACGCCAGCGCCTGTGCATCCACCGGCGCCACCACGCCCTGGGCAGCCAGCTGTTCGATCAGGTGCTGCATCGAGTGCACGCAGTGGCGCTGCGATTCCGGTGAGGCGCCACCCAGCACTGCACGCGCATCGCGCAGCACGATGCGCTGGATCTCTGGCTCCAGCGCCATCTCAAGATAGGCACGACAACGCTGCACGAAGCCCTCCCAGGCATCGTCGGCGGTATCACTGATTGCCTGCAGGCGCTGGTCGGTCTCTGCATCGAGCTGGGCGACGACAGCCGCCAGCAGACCCTTCTTGTCGCCGAAGTGGTGGTAAAGCGCGCCGCGGGTCAGCCCGGCCTGGGCGGTCAGATCGTCCATCGAGGTGGCGGCATAGCCATGCGCGCTGAACACCCGGCGGGCGGTGGTCAGCAGGGTGGCGCGGGTTTCTTCCATCTCGGCGCGGGTGCGACGAACCATACGGAGCTCCTTACATACGCAGTGCATGATTATTTACATACGATGCGTATGAATGTAGCCTCTTATTCATACGCTCTGTATGTATTGTCGTGGCGCCCCGTGCGCCAGGCAAGTCGCTGCCCTGGAGAACCTGATGGCCACCCCCTATCGCGACCTGTTCGCGGCCCCCGGCACCGCCGGCCTCGCCCTGGCCGGGCTGCTGGCACGCCTGCCGCTGCCGATGACCGGTATCGGCATCATCACCCTGCTGTCCCAGCTGCACGGCAGCTATGCCTTGGCCGGTGCGGTGTCGGCCACCTTCGTGCTGACCTACGCGTTGCTGTCGCCGCAGGTGTCGCGCTGGGTCGACCGGCACGGGCAGGGCCGGGTGCTGCCGTGGGCCACGGCGGTCAGTGCGGCCGGTCTGCTGTTGCTGCTCGCGTGCACGCTGCTGGCCGCGCCGGACTGGGCGCTGTTCATTGCGGCGATGCTGGCCGGTTGCATGCCCAGCGTGTCGGCGATGGTGCGCGCGCGCTGGACCGCGATCCATCGCGGACGCCCGCAGCTGCAGACCGCGTACTCGCTGGAGACCGTGTTCGACGAGGTGACCTTCATCGTCGGGCCACCGTTGTCAGTCGGATTGTCGGTGGCGGTATGGCCACAGGCTGGGGTGCTGGCGGCCGCCCTGCTGCTGGTGGTCGGCGTCGCCGCACTGGTACTGCAGCGGGGTACCGAGCCGCCACTGCAGCAGCACGAAGGTGCAACATCCCCGCGCTCGCTGCTGCGGCGCACGGAGATCCGCCTGCTGGCGTTGCTGATGCTGGCGATGGGCGTGATTGTCGGCACCGTCGACGTCACCAGCGTGGCCTTCGCCGAACAGCGGGGGCAGCCGCTTGCCGCCAGTGCGGTGCTGTCGGCCTATGCGCTGGGCAGCTGCGCAGCGGGCCTGCTGTTCGGTGCGCTGAAGCTGCAGGCACCGTTGCAGCGCCTGTTGCTGATCGGAGCAGCGGCCACCGCACTGACCACGTTGCCACTGCTGTGGGTCGGCGACCTGCCGGCGCTGGCCATTGCCGTGCTGCTGGCCGGAGCGTTCTTCGCGCCGACGATGATCGTGGCGATGTCGCTGGTCGAACAGCACGTACCCGAATCGCGCCTGACCGAGGGCATGACCTGGTTGCTGGCCGGTTTGAACATCGGCGTGGCGCTGGGCGCGGCGCTGTCCGGGCAGAGCGTCGATGCGGGGGGCGTGCGCAGCGGCTTTGTCGTTGCGCTGGTCGCAGGCGGTGGTGTGGTGCTGTCCGCCGTGCTCGCGCAACGTGCGCTGCGCCCGTCTGCGGCGCCCACATCCCCTGAAGGAATCATCCCGTGAGCGCTTCATCGCCTGCGCATGCCGCGCCCGTGCCTCGTCATCCGTGGTGGGCGGTTTCCGCCATCGGCCTCGCCACGTTCTCGGTGATCACCACCGAAATGCTGCCGGTGGGCCTGCTGACCCCGATCGCCGAAGATCTCGGCGCGTCCACCGGCACCGCCGGCCTGATGATCTCGCTGCCGGCACTGCTGGCGGCACTGTTCGCACCGCTGGTGGTGATCGCGGCTGGTGGCATCGATCGTCGTCGCATCCTGTGTGCGTTGCTGGGGCTGCTGCTGGCCGCCAACCTTGCGTCGGCGCTGGCACCAGGCATCGGCTGGCTGCTGGCCGCGCGGGTGCTGGTGGGGTTCTGCATGGGCGGCATCTGGGCCATCGCCGGTGGGCTGGCAGCGCGCCTGGTACCTGCGCAGCGCATCGGCCTGGCCACCTCGATCATCTTCGGAGGCGTGGCCGCGGCATCGGTGCTGGGCGTTCCGCTGGGCGCGCTGATCGGAGATGCATTGGGTTGGCGCAGCGCGTTCGTGGCGATGGCGTTGTTCAGTGCGGCGGTGATGCTGCTGCATCTGCGGGTGGTGCCTGCGTTGCCAGTCAGTACATCCGTACGGCCGCAGCAGTTCGTGCAGCAGCTTGGCCACCGGGGCCTGCAACGCGGGCTGTGGCTGACCCTGCTGCTGGTAGCCGGGCACTTCGTTGCCTTTACCTACGTGAGGCCGCTGCTGACGTCTGTATCGAGCATGGATGCGTCGTGGATCGGCGCGTTGTTGTTCGCCTATGGTTTGGCTGGCATTGCGGGCAACTTCATCGCGGGGCCGCTGGCTGCGCGCCATCCGCGCGGTACGTTGCTGGCGATCGCGTCTGGCCTGCTGCTGACGCCTCTGCTGTTCCTGTGGGTGGGAAGCACACCGTCCGCTGGCATCGCGGTGCTGCTGCTGTGGGGCCTTGCCTATGGCGGTGTGTCGGTGGGCCTGATGAGCTGGATGATGAGAGCGGTGCCGCAGGCCGTGGAGGTCGCCACCGCGTTGTATGTGGGTGTGTTCAACATCGGCATCGCAATGGGCGCGTGGAGCGGGGGACGACTGCTGGATGGCGTGGGCCTGCATGCGAATCTGTGGGCCGCGGCCGGGCTTGCCATGGTCGCCACGCTGGTGATTGCCACCACCCGCCGGTAGATCCACGCCATGCGTGGATGGCTTGTAGTCTTGTAGACCTGCAGATAGGCCGACCAAGGTCGGCATCCACCCGAGCGGGGCATTCGCCAACCAAGGTTGGCCGTTGCCCGGAAATGAAACGGGCGCCTTGCGGCGCCCGTTCGCGTTACATCACCACACCTTGACCCGCTTGTCCGGGGCCAGGTACAGCTTCTGGCCTTCCTTCACTTCGAACGCCGGATACCAGGCGTCGATGTTGCGTACGGTCAGTGCGCGGAACTGGCCCGGTGCATGCACATCGGTCAGCAGCGAGTTGCGCAGCGCCTGCTCGCGGCTCTTGCTGCGCCACGCCTGGGCGAAGCCGAGGAAGAAGCGCTGGTCCGGGGTGAAGCCTTCCAGGGTCTGGCCCGGCTTGCCTTGCAGCGACAGCTGGTAGGCGTCGTAGGCGGTGCCCAGGCCGGCCACGTCGGCGATGTTCTCGCCCAGGGTCAGCTTGCCGTTCACATGCACGCCCGGGAACGGTTCGTAGCTGCTGAACTGTGCAGCCAGCGCATCACCGGCCGCGTTGAACTGCTTCAGGTCCTCGGCGGTCCACCAGTTGTGCAGCTTGCCGGTCTCGTCGAACAGCGCGCCGGCGTTGTCGAAGCCGTGGCTGATCTCGTGGCCGATCACCGCGCCGATCGCACCGTAGTTCACCGCATCGTCGGCGGCGCCATCGAAGAACGGCGGCTGCAGGATCGCGGCCGGGAACACCAGGCGGTTTTCCAGCGGCACGTTCATCGCATTGATGGTCTGCGGCAGCATCGCCCACTCGCTGTGGTCGACCGGTTTGCCCAGCTTGGCGATGTTGCGCTGGTATTCGAACAGCTCGGCGCGCTGCGCGTTGCCCAGTGCGTCATCGCGGCGGATCTCCAGGCCGGTGTAGTCGCGCCACTTCTCCGGATACCCCATGCCCACGGTCAGGCCGGCCACCTTGGCCTTGGCATGCGCCTTGGTCTGCGGCGACATCCACGACAGCGCATCGATGCGCTTGGCGAAGGCGGCGATGATGTTCTTCGCCATCTCGTCCGCGCGCTCCTTCGTCTTGGCGTCGAAGTGCTTCTCGACATAGCGCTTGCCGATGGCTTCGCCGACCGCATGGTTGGCGTCATCCACGGCGCGCTTCCAGCGGTCGCTCTGCTGCGGCGTGCCGCTCAGCGCGGTGCCATGGAAGGCGAAGCGGGCATCGGCGAACTTCTTCGGCAGGTAGGCGGCGGCGCGGTCCAGCGCGTGGAAGGCCAGGTAGTCCTTCCAGGCGTCCAGCGGCTCCGTGGCGACCAGCCTGGAAAGGCCGGCTACCGCCTTGGGCTGCCACACGATGAAGTCCTGCTGGTTGCCCAGCGCGGCTGCATCGAGGAAGGCGTTCCAGTCCATGCCCGGCGCCTTGGCATTGAAGTCGGCCTGGGTCCAGGGGTTGGCACCCTTGGTCACGTCGTTGGTTTCTTCCTGGGTGGCATGCGCCTGCGCGATCTTGGTCTCCAGCGCGAGGATGCGCTGTGCCTTGCCGGCCGGGTCGGCAACGCCGGCCAGCTGCAGCATCTGCGCGATATAGGCCTGGTACTGCTTGCGCAGCTCGGCCATGCGGCCGCCGCCCAGGTAGAAATCACGGTCCGGCATGCCCAGGCCACCCTGCACCAGGTAGGGCGCGGTGCGGTCCGGCTGCAGCATGTCCACCGACACCCACAGGCCGAACAGGCGGTCGGTGTAGAAATTGGTGGCGTTGAGCAGGTCGACGTCGGCACGCATTTCGCCGCCGAGGGTGCGGGCCAGGCCGGCCTTGTCGGTGATGGCCTCGATGGCCTTCAGCTGCGGCTGCACCGGTGCGATGCCGTGCTGCTCGATGCCGGCCTCGTCCATGTAAGCCGCGTAGTAGTCGCCGATCAGCTTGTCGTCACCGCTGGCCTGGGTGTTGCCGGCGGCGCCTTCGAGAATGGCGCGGGTGTCGGCCAGGGTCTTCTCGGCGATGACGTTGAAGCTGCCGAAGCGCGAGCGGTCGGCCGGGATCTCGGTGTTCTTGACCCAGGTGCCGTTGGCGAAACCGAAGAAGTCGTCGCCGGCGGCAATGCTGCGGTCCATGCCGCTGGCATCAAAGCCGAAGCTGCCCAGCATCGGCTTGGCCGCAGCGGGCGCGGCATCGGCCGGCGCGGCGTTGCCGGCCGTCGGTTCGGCCGGACGGTCGCAGGCGGCCAGGGACAGGCTGGCAACGATGGCCAGTGCCAGGGTGGGACGGCGCAGCTTGGACATGGACTTCTCTTGCAGCGGAAAACGCCAAGTCTAATCCGCCCCGGCCCGGCCCGCCGTCCCAGGGGGCCGCCGGTCCTGTGCAGGATCTGGCTGAACGCGCGGAAACGATCTTCACGCCGTCACCGGCGTGGTGCATGCTGGCCACAGGAGCCCTGCGCGGACACGGGGAGGTAGCCATGGCGGGGCGGGTCAGGCGTCAAGAATGGCGTCCGCCGGCCGTTGAGGTCGGGGACGTGGAGGATTCGTTCGCGCATGAAGCCAGCCGACAGCACAAGGAAGATCAACCGATGCCCGCGCTGAAACGGGCGTTGGCCCGGCCACTGCGCGCCATTACCTGGGGCGGAGTGCTGCTGGGCGTGTTGCTGGTGGCTGGCCTGGCCATCATGCTGATCAACGACCACCAGCGCCGGCTGGAGGCCGCGCAGCGCCAGAGCCGCGCGCTGGCAGTGGGCAGCGAGCGCCTGCTGGCGCTTGAGCTGCGCAACCTTGAGCGGGCGATGTCCGGCATCGCAGCCGACGCCGCCGAACTGTTCCGCAGCGTGCCCGCACAGGCCCCGGCACTGCTGGATGCCTCGATCGACGGCGTGCTGCGCCGCCATGCCGAACTGCACAGCATTGTCGTGCTTGATCGCCATGGCCGCTCGATCACCACCGGCAAGGGCGATCTGAACCTGCCGTTGTGGACCGACACGCAACGCCGTGGCCACGGCAGCGCGCTGTACATCGGCCCACCCCAGCGCGCCAGCAACGACGGCTGGGTGGTGCCGCTGGCGCTGCCGATGACGGGCGACCGCTGGCTGCTGGCACGGCTGCGCTGCGGTGAGCTGCAGCGCATCATCGGTGGCCTCGATGTTGGCCCCAACGGACTGGTCTCGATCAGCGACGCGGAAGGCTACATGCTGGCCCGCGTGCCCGACCCACATGGCACGGTCGGCCGCCGCTACGATCTGCCGCGCCGCGACCTGCTCGGCAAGCGGGCGGTGGTCGAGCTGGGCAGCCTGCCGGGCGCGGTGGATGGGGTGCCGCGCATCATCACCATCAGCACGCTGGAGCGCAGTCCGCTGGCGGTGCAGGTCGGGTTGGCCGACGAGGACGTGCTGGCACCCTGGTGGCCGTACCTGCAGGCGTCGGTGGCGATCGTGCTGGCCTACATCGTGGTGCTGCTGGTGCTGCTGTATGCCGTGCGCCGCAGTACCCGCCGCCAGCAGTCGATGGCCGAGGAACTGAAGGCAGGCCACGCCGAGCTGCGCCTGGCCCACCAGGTGGGCCGCATCTGCACCTGGTATGTGGACGAGGACGCCGCGCTGCTGCGCTGGTCGCCACTGGCCCGCGAGATTTTCGGCGTGCAGACCGATGCGCTGCCCGTAGCGGATTTCTTCGCACGCGTGCACCGCGATGATGCCGCACGGCTGCAACAGGCCTTCGACCAGGCGTTCGCCGGCGGTGCGGTACTCGACGAGGTATTCCGCCTGGTGCTGCCCGGTGGCCAGGTGCGCTGGGTCGGCGCGCGTGGGCAGCGGGTGGAAGTGGCCGACAGCGAGCGGCGCATGATCGGTGCGCTGAGCGATCTGACCGAGCGTTACCAGGCCCGCGAGCAGATGAGCGAAGTGGAGCGCCGTTTCCGCCTGCTGTTCGACCGCAACCCCGCGCCGTTCTGGGTGTTCGATCCGGACACGCTGCGCTTCATCGAGGTCAACGATGCGGCCGTGCGCCAGTATGGCTTCAGCCGCGAAGAGTTCCTGGCGATGAGCATCCTCGACATCCGCCCGCGCGAAGGCTGGGACGAGGTGAAGGGTGCGATCGCCAAGGCCCGTGTCGGCGAACTGCAGGACGCCACCGTGCGCCTGCACCGGCGCAAGGACGGCAGCGTGTTCGAAGTGCGCGCCCATCTGTCGCGGCTCGATTTCGATGGCCAGCCTGCGTGCCTGGTGCTGGCCGAGGATGTCAGCGAGCGGCTGGCCTACGAACGTGACCTGGCCTACCAGGCGCGGCACAACCCGGCCACCGGCCTGCTCAACGTGCGCGCGTTGACCGAGCAGCTGGACGAGCAGGAAGCGGGCTACACCATCGCCTTCGTGCAGCTGCGCGGCCTGCAGCTGGTGGCCGATACGCTGGGCCGCGAGATTGGCGATGCGGTGCTGCAGTCGATGGCGACCCGGCTCGGTGGCCTGGGCGCGCGATGTGGCACGCTGGCGTTCCAGCCGGCGGAGGACTTCGTGTTCGCCATCGGGGACGAGCACGATACCCAGCGCGTGCTGGACGATCTGCTGCAGATCGTATCGGCACCGATGCGGGGCAAGGATTCGCTGCACCAGTTCGAGCCGCGCATCGGTGTGGCCGTGCATGTGCCGGGTGATGGCCACTCGGCCGAGCAGGTGATCGGCATGGCTGCGCAGGCCGCACACGCCGCGCGCGCCGAGGGCAACGTGGTGGTCTGGTTCGACGCGGCGGTGACCACGCGCCTGGCCGATCGCCTGCGTCTGGCCGGGCGCATCCACGCCGCCATCGACAACGAGTTCCAGCTGTACTTCCAGCCGATCCGGCACGCCAGCGATGGCAGCCCGGCGGCATTGGAGGCGCTGCTGCGCTGGCCACAGGCCGATGGCAGCTTCATTCCGCCCAACGAGTTCATCCAGCTGTGCGAGGAGACCGGTTTGATCCTGGCGCTGGGCCGCTGGGTGATCCGCGCGGCGGCCAAGGCGCAGCGGCGGCTGGTCGAGGCCGGCTGGGGCGAGCTGCCGATCGCGGTCAATGTGTCTGCCGTGCAGTTCTTCAACAGCGACCTGGTGGCCGAGTTCACCCGCGCCCAGCAGGAGTTCGGCCTGGCCCGCGGGGCACTGCACGTGGAGCTGACCGAAAGCAGCCTGATGCGCAAGCCGGCGCAGGCGATGCAGAGCATGCAGCGCCTGCACGAGCAGGGCATCAGTGTGTCGCTGGATGACTTCGGCACCGGCTATTCCAGCATGTCCTACCTGCAGCACCTGCCGCTGGACATCCTGAAGATCGACCGCAGTTTTGTTGCCGATGTGGAAACCAATCCACGCAATGCCTCGATCTGCCGCGCGCTGTTGTCGCTGGGCCACAGCATGGGCCTGACCATCATCGCCGAAGGCGTGGAAACGCCGGGGCAGCTGGACTGGCTGGCTGCGCACGGTTGCGACCAGGTGCAGGGTTACCTGCTGGGGCGGCCGGCACCGCTGGAACGGATCATCGACGCGCTGGATGAGGTGGTGGCCTAACTGGTAGTGCCAGGCTCGGCTACACCCCGGCCTCCACCAGATGGTCGATGAAACTGCGCACCTTCGGCGCGAGGTGGCTGCGGCTGGTGTAGACCGCGAAGATGCCGATCGGCGAGGCCTCCCACTCCGGCAGCACGCGCACCAGACGACCATCGGCCAGCGCGTCTTCCAGCAGGAAGTCCGGCTGCAGGATCACGCCCATGCCGGCGATCGCGGCTTCGCGCAACACGTCGCCGTTGTTGGCGTGCAGCAGGCTGCTCACTGCCACCTTCACTTCACCGCCGGGTCCCTGCAACGGCCAGTTGTTGCCGGCGGCCCAGTAGCTGTAGCTCAGGCACGCGTGTTCCTGCAGGTCCTGCGGGGTCTGCGGGGTGCCGTGTGCGGCGAGGTAGGACGGCGCGGCGCACAGGCTCACCCGCGATTCGCCCAGGCGGCGTGCGATCAGCGTGGGGCTGGGCTCGCGGGTGATGCGGATGGCCACGTCGTAGCCTTCCTCGACCATGTCCACCAGGCGGTCGGACAGGGCCAGGTCCAGTTCCACCTGCGGGAAGCGTTCGCGGTAGCTGGCCAGCAACGGGCCGAGGCGGGCGATGCCCCAGCTGACCGGTGCGTTGATGCGCAGCGTGCCCGAGGGTTCCAGCGCCTGCGCGCCGATGCTGGCCTCCAGTGCGTCGAACTCGGCCAGCAGGCGCACGCACTGGGCGTAGTAGGCGGCGCCGGCACTGGTCGGGCTGACCCGGCGCGTGGTGCGGTGGAGCAGGCGGGTCGACAGGCGCTTTTCCAGTGCGGCGACCTGGCGGGTGACGCCGGCGGTGGACATGTCCAGGGCCTGGGCGGCGGCACTGAAGCCGTTGCGCTCGACCACCGCCACGAACACGCGCATCGCCTCGAGGGTGTCCATTGTTGCGCCTTCTGAAATAAATACGGTCAAACGATCGTATTTATCGGCCCGTGAAGGCGCAATAACCTGTGCCCATTCCCTTCAAGGTGCTTTCCGATGCACGCCACGACCCCTCCTGTTTCGCCGCTGGCGCCGTATGGCGCCACCCTGCTGCGCCTGGCCCTGGGCGTGCTGTTCCTGGTCCATGCGCTGACCAAGCTGCTGGTGTTCACCCTGGCCGGTACGGCGGCGTTCTTCGAGTCGCTGGGGCTGCCCGGCGTGCTTGGCTACGTCACCATCGGCGTCGAGCTGGTGATCACTGCCGCGCTGCTGCTGGGCGTCTACGCGCGCTGGGTGGGCCTGGTCGGCGTGCCGCTGCTGCTGGGCACCATCGTCACCGTGCACGGCGCCAACGGCTTCGGTTTCGCCAATGCTGGCGGCGGCTGGGAATACCCGGCGTTCTGGGCGCTGGCGCTGGTGGTGCTGTTCCTGGTTGGCGACGGCAAGTGGACCCTGCGTTCGCGCTGATCGCCGCCTGATCCTGCAACTGGAGAATTCCATGTCCCGCCTGCCTTCGCTGTACATCTCCCATGGTTCGCCGATGACTGCCCTGCATCCGGGCCAGGTCGGCGTGCGCCTGGCCGAGCTGGCGCGCGACCTGCCCACGCCGCGCGCCATCGTGATGGCCTCGGCGCACTGGCTGGGCCGGCAGCCGCTGGTCGGGGCGCATCCGCAGCCGCCAACCATCCACGATTTCGGCGGCTTCCCGCGCGCGCTGTTCGAACTGCAGTACCCGGCGCCGGGTGACCCGGCGCTGGCCGAAGAGGTGGCCGGCCGCATCGCTGCCGCCGGCCTGCCGGTGGCGCTCGACCCGCAGCGTGGCCTGGACCACGGTGCGTGGGTGCCGCTGCGGCTGTTGCGCCCGCAGGCCGACATCCCGGTGGTGCCGGTGTCGATCCAGCCGCTGCTCGGCCCCGAGCATCAGTTCGCGCTGGGCCGCGCGCTGGCGCCGCTGCGCGAACAGGGCGTGCTGCTGGTCGGCTCCGGCAGCATCACCCACAACCTGCACGACTGGGGCGACTACCAGGACGGCAAGGAAGCGCCGTACGTCCGGCCCTTCATCGAATGGGTGGAGCAGCGCCTGGCCGCTGATGACCGTCAGGCGCTGCTGGATTACCGCCGGCAGGCGCCATTCGCCGAACGTGCGCACCCGACCGACGAGCACCTGCTGCCGCTGTTCTTCGCGATGGGCGCGGCGGGCGAGGGCGGCTTCGGTGCGCGTCGCATCGATGCCGGCATCGACGCTGGCTTCCTGGCCATGGACCTGTACCGCTTCGACGGGGCATGAGCCGGGGCTGACGCGCGACGGCCCCGGCCGTCGCGGTCGTGGCCGCATGTGGTAGTTTTT
>NZ_JAOCLC010000086.1:0-16999 GCF_029845105.1 Stenotrophomonas sp. GD03654
CGCAACCGGACCCACCCCGCCTTCGACAGGTTCCCGCTGCTGTTGGTGGGTGCTGACCGTTGGTCGGCACGCGGCTGTTGGTAGGTGTCGACCTTGGTCGACACATGCATCAGGTCCGTGGGGAATCGTTCGTTGCGTGCTCGAACAATTCCCCCTGCACCACCGGCTCCTTTTCGCGGAAGCCACCGAGTCCGACACCCACCAGCCGGTAGCGGGTCTCCGCCGGCAGATCGACGCGGGCGCGCAGGGCCAGCGCGATGTCGCGCAGTTCTTCCATCGATTCCGGCGGGCGCTCCGGGGTGAAGCTGCGGGTGAGGATGCGGAACTGCGCGGTCTTCAGCTTCAGCACCACGGTGTGGCCGACGCGCTCGGTCTTGCGCGTGGCATTCCAGGTCTTCTCCGCCAGCTGCACGATCGCCTCGCCCAGGTCTTCCAACGGCAGGTCCTCGGCGAAGGTGTCCTCCGAGGAAATCGACTGCACCTGCTGGTCCGGCTCCACCGGCCGCTCATCGATGCCGCGTGCGCGGTTGTACAGGCTGCGGCCGAAACTGCCGAACGCCTCTTCCAGATCGATCAAGGCCCACTGCCGCAGGTCGCCGCAGGTGACGATACCGCGTGCGG
The DNA here is from genome assembly GCF_029845105.1 of Stenotrophomonas sp. GD03654. Taxonomy (NCBI): domain Bacteria; kingdom Pseudomonadati; phylum Pseudomonadota; class Gammaproteobacteria; order Lysobacterales; family Lysobacteraceae; genus Stenotrophomonas; species Stenotrophomonas sp. GD03654. The sequence goes on from NZ_JAOCLC010000086.1 coordinate 622, forward strand.
CCAGCTTGCCTTCCATCACCTTGCCGACGCCGGGCACCCGGTTCACCGGCAACGGCAGCAGGAACGCGTCCACCCGCTGCGGGGGGATCACGAACTGGCCATCGGGCTTGCGCCAGTCCGAAGCGATCTTGGCCAGGAACTTGTTCGGCGCGATCCCGGCTGAAGCAGTCAGGTTCGTTTCCTCGCGGATCTGCGTGCGGATGGTACGGGCGATGTCGGTGGCCAGTTCGATACCGCTCTTCGGCTCGGTCACGTCCAGGTAGGCCTCGTCCAGCGACAACGGCTCGACCAGGTCGGTGTGACGCAGGAAGATCTCGCGCACGTGGCGTGACACCGCCTTGTAACGCGCGAAGTCCGGCGGCACGAAGATCGCATCCGGACACAGGCGTTCGGCACGCAGCGCCGGCATCGCTGAGCGCACGCCGAACACGCGGGCCTCGTACGAGGCCGCGCACACCACCGAGCGTGCGCCGCGCCATGCCACAACCACCGGCTTGCCGCGCAGTGACGGATCGTCGCGCTGCTCCACCGACGCGTAGAACGCGTCCATGTCGACGTGGATGATCTTGCGCAGTCGGGTCATGTCAGGCGGAAAGGGCGGGGGCGTGCCGAACGGGCCACACGCCGAAGTATGGTCGTTGCACATCAACAGGATGCGCGTATTCCATTGAAAACACTACGGTTGCGTACGGTTGAAATGTTTGATCGGCGCAGTTTCCACGGGCATCCTCGAGCGCTTGTTTCCCTGTTTCCCCGCTTCCAGGATTGTGCTTCATGACCCGTCTCCACGCGTTCAACCGCGAACAGCTGCTGGCCAGCGCACGCGGTGAACTGTTCGGCGCCGCCGCCGGCCGTTTGCCCAACGATCCGATGCTGATGTTCGACCGCATCACCGACATCCGCGAGGACGGCGGACCGCACGGCAAGGGCATGGTACGCGCCGAACTGGATATCCGCCCGGACCTGTGGTTCTTCGGCTGCCACTTCATCGGCGACCCGGTGATGCCCGGCTGCCTCGGCCTGGATGCCATGTGGCAGCTGACCGGCTTCTTCCTGACCTGGCTGGGCGCCCCCGGCAAGGGCCGCGCACTGGGCTGCGGCGAGGTGAAGTTCACCGGCCAGGTACTGCCTGAGGCCAAGCGGGTGCGCTACGAGATCGACATCAGCCGCGTCATCAACCGCAAGCTGGTGATGGCCCAGTCGGACGCCCGCATGTACGTGGATGACCGCGAAATCTACAGCGCGCGCGACCTGCGCGTCGGCCTGTTCACTGAAACCGGGAGCTTCTGATGCGTCGCGTCGTCATCACCGGTATGGGCATCACGTCCTGCCTCGGCAATGATCTGGATACCGTTTCGGCCGCGCTGCGCGAAGGGCGCTCGGGCATCACCGCCCTGGCCGACCACGCCGAAGCCGGCCTGCGCAGCCAGGTCGGCGGCCGTGTCGACCTCGACCTGGACGCATTGATCGACCGCAAGCAGAAGCGCTTCATGAGTGATGCGGCGGCCTTCGCCTACCTGTCCATGCGCGATGCCATCGCCGATGCCGGGCTCAGCCCCGAGCAGGTCAGCAACCTGCGCACCGGCCTGATCGCCGGTTCCGGTGGCGGCTCCAGCGAGTGGCAGATCGGCGCGGTCGACCTGCTGCGCGAACGTGGTGTGCGCAAGGTCGGCCCGTACATGGTGCCGCGCACGATGTGCTCGACGGTCTCGGCCTGCCTGGCCACCGCCTACCAGATCAAGGGCGTCAGCTATTCGCTGTCGGCCGCCTGCGCGACCTCGGCACACTGCATCGGCGCCGCCGCGGACATGATCCGCCATGGCGCGCAGGACATCATGTTCGCCGGTGGCGGTGAAGACCTGCACTGGTCGATGAGCGTGATGTTCGATGCGATGGGCGCGCTGTCGACCAGCTTCAACGAGACCCCGGCCAGCGCCTCGCGTCCGTACGACAAGGACCGCGACGGCTTCGTCATCGCCGGTGGCGGCGGCATGCTGGTGCTGGAGGACTACGACCACGCCGTTGCGCGCGGCGCGCACATCCATGCCGAGCTGATCGGCTATGGCGTGACCTCCGACGGCGCCGACATGGTCGCGCCGTCCGGCGAAGGCGCGGTGCGCTGCATGAAGATGGCGCTGCAGGGTGTCGATCGTCCGCTGGACTACCTCAACACCCACGGCACCTCCACGCCGCTGGGCGACGTCACCGAGCTCAATGCGATCCGCGAAGTGTTCGGCGATGCGGTACCGCCGCTGTCCTCGACCAAGGCACTGTCCGGCCATTCGCTGGGTGCGGCCAGCGTGCACGAGGCGATCTACTGCCTGCTGATGATGCGCGATGGCTTCGTCGCCGGTTCGGCCAACATCGGCGAACTGGACCCGAAGGTGGAGAGCTTCCCGATCCTGCGCGAAAGCCGCGAGCAGAAGCTGGATACGGTGATGTCCAACAGCTTCGGCTTCGGTGGCACCAACGCCGCGCTGGTGTTCGGGCGGGTGTGATGGGGCAGGTGTGCCGACCAACGGTCGGCACCCACCAACGGATGTAGAGCCGAGCCATGCTCGGCTGCATTGAAAAGCGTGCCAACCAAGGTTGGCACCTACCGGGGCATTGGGCGTGCCAACCAAGGTTGGCACCTACCGAAGCACTAGGGTGTGCCGACCAACGGTCGGCAGCCACCGTCAGGGGCGGTCGGCACCTACCGGTTACCTCGGCAGCAGCGGCAGCAGCAGCGCGTGCGCATCCACCAGCGAGCCGACGATGCGGTGGCCCAGTGCGCGCAGCTCTTCGTCAGGATGCACCAGGTCCGGCACCTGGATCACGGTCATGCCGGCGGCCAATGCCGCGCGCGTACCGGCCGGTGAGTCTTCCAGCGCCAGGCAGCGTTCCGGGGCCTGGCCCAGCCGCTGCGCGGCCAGCAGGTAGATGTCCGGCGCCGGTTTCGGCCGCGCCACGTCGCCACTGGTGATCACCGCATCGAAATACGGCAGCAGGCCGGCAGCGGCCAGCTTGCGGTTGGCCCGCGGCTGCCGCGTGGTGGTTGCCACTGCACGCGGTACCGCGTGCGCCTTCAACAGCTCCAGCAGCTCCAGGATGCCTGGCCGCAGCGGCAGACCGGTCTGCGTGCGTGCTTCGTACAGCTCATGGCAACGTGCCGCCACTGCGTCGATCACGCTGTCCTCGATGCCCTGCGCGCGCAGCAGCGCGTGCGTGTCACGGTCACCAAGGCCGACCATGCGCAGGAACACCGCCTCGTCCAGGCCCAACCCGAATTCGTCGGCGGCCTCGCTCCAGCAGGCCAGCGAGACCCGCTCGCTGTCGATCATCAGGCCGTCCATGTCGAAGATGACGGCGTCGGGGAGGAACGGCAGCGCAGCGATGGTGGTCATGGAGCGAACAGCGTATCCAGGTCGGTGGAAGTGAGCTGCCGCCATTGCCCCTCGTCCAGTCCCTGCAGGTCCAGCCCGCCAACACGACTGCGGTGCAGGGCCTGCACGTGGTTGCCGGTGGCGGCGAACATGCGGCGTACCTGATGGTAGCGGCCTTCGTGCAGCACCAGGCGCGCGCGACGCGCATCCAGCACTTCCAGTTCAGCCGGCAGCAGGGGCGTCTTCTCGGACTCCAGCATCAGCGTACCGCTGGCGAACAGCGCTACCTCGTCGCCGCGCAGGTCGTCGTTCAACTCGACCTCATAGACTTTCGGCAGCTTCGACTTCGGCGAGATGATCCGGTGCAGCAGGCTGCCATCGTCAGTCAGCAGCAGCAGGCCACTGGTCTCGCGGTCGAGGCGGCCCACCGTGGACAGCACCGGATCGCGGTCGCGGAAGCGCGGCGGCAGCAGGTCGTAGATCAGGCGGCCGGTGTCCTTGGTCGAACAGGTGTAGCCGGCCGGCTTGTGCAGCGCGATCGACAGGCCCACCGGCGGGTCCAGCGGCTCGCCATCGACCCGGATCGCCTCGTGCGGCACCTGGTCGTCGGCATACAGCACCTCGCCGTCGGCGTCGGTGACGCGGCCTTCGCGGAACATCCACTGCACCTGCTTGCGGCTGCCGTAGCCCAGGTTGGCGATGAGCTTGACCAGCTTCACTTGCCCTTCCCCTTCACCGCTTCCACCAGCTTGAAGCCATCGCGCTCGGCGACCACGCGCACCGCGCCAAAGCTCTCGTTGAGCGTGTACTCGTACGGCAGATGGCGGTTGGCCACTACGTACAGGCGTCCGCCCGGGCGCAGCGCCTGCGCGGCCACGGCGATGAAGCGCTGGCCGATGTCAGGACGGTCGGCGCGCGACGGCGTGTGGAACGGCGGATTGCTGATGATCACGTCGTAGCCCGGCTCGATGCCGGCGGTGACGTCGCGCCACAGGAAGCGCAGCGGCAGCGGGCGCGGCGGTGGTGCCAGGTTCAGTTCGGCCAGGGCCAGCGCGCGCTGCTCGGCTTCGTACAGGTCCAGCGCGGTGATCTTCGGGCAACGCTCCAGCAGCTCGCGCGACAGGTAGCCATAGCCCGCGCCGAGGTCGGCAGCACGCCCGGCCAGGTCGGCCGGCAGGTGCTCGGCCAACAGCGCGGACGCCGGGTCGATGCGATCCCAGGCGAACACGCCCGGGCGGCTGAGGAAACGGCCGCCGACGATTGGCCGCACCGCATCCAGTGCCGACCAGCGCTTGGCCAGGTCGGCGTCGTGCTGGCCCTGCATCGGGGCGGTCCAGTACACGCGGCAGTGGTTCTTGGTCAGGCTGCCGCCGAGGCCGGTCAGCTGCTTGAGGTCACCCTCGCCCGAGCGTGCCCCTTCGTTGTTGGACTGGCAGGCAACGATGCGGCCGCCCTCGGCGACCAGCGCCAGCGCGCGGGCGAACAGCGCGCGGGCTTCCTCACGCTGGCGCGGCGGCAGCACCAGCACCAGCGGGTAGCGGCCCTTGCCGGCCACATCATCCAGCTGGCCGCTGACGGTCCAGCCGGCGGCCTGCTGCAGCGGCTGCGCGAACGGGGCAAAGCTCTGCTCGCAGTGCACCTCGCGGTTGCCGGCCGCTTCGCGCAGCGGCCAGCCGTCGCGGGCACGCAGGAAGGCCACCGGGCCCTCCGGCCAGCGCAGGGCGCCTTGGGAGAACGGCAGGAACAGGGTCTGCAGGGGGGCGTCGTCGCTGGAGGCCATCGGCGCGGGTACTTCAAGCGTGAGGGCCGTCCATTGTACCGGCTTGGCCGGGCCGGCCCCGGCAGCCGCTTTGCGAAACCCGAACGGGGCCTTGATCTGCCAGCAACATTGGAACGTTCAGGGTAGAGGCTCCCCCGGAAACCCAGGAGAACCTGCATGCGAGCCTTGTTCGTCGGTGGCGTGGTCGACAACAGTGAAATGGACCTGGAAGGCAGCCATCCGCCCGTGCATTACCCCGAGGACACCGGCGGCGGCCACTCACGCTACCGGCTGCACCAGGTCGGTCATGGCGCCGACGGCAGCGTGGCCTATGCGGTGTACGGCGCACCGGATCTGGCCGATGACGAAGTGGCCCGGGTGGCGGAAGAACGCGCCTATGCGCGCCGGTTCGAGGCGACGCCGACGTTGTTCGAGCATTGACACACCGGTAGCGCCCGAGCCCACGCTCGGGCGACGGCGCAGCCGAGCGTGGGCTCGGCTCTACATCCGATCAAGGCGCCCTGGGTGGCAGGCGGTCGACGCTGGCGATTTCATCCAGCCACACATGATGCTGTTGCACCGGCGTGTCGTAGTCATCCAGGCGCAACTGGCCGTTGCTGCCTTCGTCGCCGGCTTCGTTGCGGTACTGCTGCACGGTCGGTTTCACCGCCACGGTGCCGAGCAGGCGGCGGCCATCGTGCAGGGTCAGCTGCACCTGCGTTTCGCCCTCCAGCTGCGGCAGCAGGGCTTCCAGGCGCGCGATCTGCGCCGGATCGGTATGGATGCGGGGAGCTGTACGGGACATCGGCGACCTCCTGTGAATGCTCAATGCAGCGCGCTGTCGGCGCGCGGCACCTGTACCTTGCGCACGGCCGACACTAGCTGCGCCACCGAATAGGGCTTGGCGACGTGCTCCTGGAAGCCAGACGCCAGCGCTCGGCGCCGGTCATCGGCACGCGCCAGTGCGGTCACGGCCACCGCCGGCAGCGTCGGCGCGTCCACGCCCATGTCCTCGCGCAGCGTGCGCACCAGGCCATAGCCATCCATGCCCGGCATGCCGATGTCGGTCAGCATCACGTGGTACTGCAGATGCCCGGTATCGGCCAGCAGCGCCAGCGCTTCACCGGCCGAGCTGGCTGCCGACACGCTCGCGCCCTGCTCTTCCAGCATGCGCCGCAGGTACTCCAGCACTTCCGGCTGGTCTTCCACCGCCAGCACGTGCATGCCACGCAGCGGATACGGCTCGACGATCACCGGCTCCAGGATCGGCCCGCTGATCACTTCGCGCAGTGGCCGCCGTTCGGCATCGGGAATGTGCTGCGGCAGGCGTACGGTGAAGGTGGCGCCGTGGCCATGGCCCTCGCTGGCAGCGGTGACGGTACCGCCATGCAGTTCGACCAGCTGCTGCACGATGGCCAGGCCCAGGCCCAGGCCGCCATGGCGTCGGGTGGTGGTGCCATCGGCCTGGCGGAAACGGCTGAACAGGTGATTGAGGAATTCGGGCGCAATACCGTCGCCGGTGTCACGCACGGTGATCACCCAGTGGTTGCCGTCGGCCTGCAGCTGCAGGTCGATGCGGCCTTCGGCCGGGGTGAACTTGATTGCATTCGACAGCAGGTTCCACAACACCTGCTGCAGACGGGTGGCATCGCCCAGCACCAGGCAGGGCTGCTCGGGCAGCAGCAGGCTCACGTCCAGTGCCTTGCCTTCGGCGACCAGCTCCTGCGCGCCGATGGCTTCGCCCAGCAGGTCGCGCAGGTCCAGTATCTCCACCTCCAGCTGCACCTTGCCCAGCAGCATGCTGCTGAGGTCGAGCATGTCCGAGATCAGCCGCTTCTGCGCACCGGCGCTGCTGGCGATCACATTCAGGCCCTTGTACAGCGGGCTGGTGTTGTCCACGCGCTGCAGCAGCAACTCGCTCCAGCCGAGGATGGTGGTCAGCGGCGTACGCAGCTCATGCGACAGCGTGGCCAGGAATTCGTCCTTCAGCCGCGCCATGTTCTCGGCGGCGCTGCGCGCGGCACGCTCGGACTGCAGCAACTCCTCACGGGCCAGTTCGATCTCGCGGCGTTCGGTCACGTCCGGGCTGCTGCCGGCCAGGCCGATGAAGCGGCCCATCCGCGAGAAGCGCGGGCGTGCGTTCATTTCCAGCCAACGCCATTCGCCATCGGCGCGCCGGGCCCGCACCAGCGCATGCATCGACCGCTGCGCCTTCAGTGCTTCCTGCAGTTCGTACTCGAACACCGATGCATCGTCCGGATGCACCAGGCCGCGCCAGACATCTTCCGGAACGCGTGTTTCGTCACCGCCGAAGAACTCACTGAAAGCGCTGTTGACGAAACGCGCATGGCCGCGCTCGTCGAGCACCCACACCGGCATCGGCAGGCCGTCGGCCAGCGCACTGAAGCGGGCTTCGCTTTCGCCCAGCTCCACTTCCATCTGCTTGCGTGCGGTGATGTCGAAGAACAGGATGCCGACCTTGTCCTCGCCCGGACGGCCCACGCGCACCGCATCGACCGCGAACGAACGGCCCAGCGCACGCGCTTCCATCTCGAACTGGGCGGGGCGGCCACTGCGCGCGACTTCGCCGTAGATGCGGAACCAGTCTTCCTCGTGATTCGGCTCCAGCAGGCTCATGCGCTGGCCGCAGGCGTCCTTCAGGCCGGTGTGCCGTTCGAAGGCATCGTTGACCTCGATGAAACGGTAATCCACCGCGCGGTCCCCCTCGAACAGCACCTGGATCACGCAGAAACCCGCGTTGATGCGCTCAAGCACGCCATGATGCAGGTCGGGTTCAGGCGCCGGCACCATCATCGGCGGGCGCTCCACTAGGGGCGGCAGTGTGGACAAGGGCGTCTATGCAGGCCGGATTGGAAGCACAGCATCTTCCAAAGCGCGTATTCACAGCGTCAAGCGACATCAGTCATGGTTGACGTCGATGAATTGGCGGCAACCACCCTTGCGCGCGACGCATTCGGCCATTGCGGCGGTCCGGCCACAGGATCACACTCGATCCGTGATCAACATCGTCCCCAGCTCGGGGACGCAGGAGACCGTCATGAAACGCTCACTCGCGATTGCCCTGCTGGCAGGCGCCCTGGTGGCGGGCGGCGCCAGCGCTGCACCGCGCACCGTGACCGATGCGGACGCGCCGCGCGCATTGCAGGCCGACGGCCCGGTCAGCGTGAAATGGGAGGATCCGGCCAAATTCACCGAGATCCGCCAGAGCACCAACCGCTTCGAAGCCGAACGCGGTGATTGGGTACAGCAGCTGGCCCGCTACCTGCAGACCACCGCTGCCAAGCCGCTGCAGCCTGGGCAGACCCTCGATGTGACCCTGGTGGACATCAAGCGTGCCGGTGACTACGAGCCGTGGCACGGCCCACGTGGCCGCGACATCCGGATCATGCGCGACATCTACCCGCCGCGGATCAGCCTGCAGTACACGTTGAAGGACGCCAGCGGCCGTATCGTCAGCGAGGGCGATGCGCGCCTCAGCGATACCGGTTACCTGCACAACCTGGGGCTGAGGAGCGACAGCGATCCGCTGCGCTACGAGAAGCGCCTGATCGATGACTGGGTGAAGCGCCAGCTGGCCAGCCAGGCGACCGCCGCGCGTTAGGCCCCGACGGTAGGTGTCGACCTTGGTCGACACGCATTACACGGCGCCGACCAGGGTCGGCCGCTACGAGAGCCGCGCATGGCGACCGCTGCGCGCCAAGCCCTCGGTAGGTGTCGACCTTGGTCGACACGCATTACACGGTGCCGACCAGGGTCGGCCGCTACGAGAGCCGCGCATGGCGACCGCTGCGCACCAAGCCCCCGGTAGGTGTCGACCTTGGTCGACACGCATTCACGGCGCCGACCAGGGTCGGCCGCTACGAGAGCCGCGCATGGCGACCGCTGCGCACCAAGCCCTCGGTAGGTGTCGACCTTGGTCGACACGCATTCACGGTGCCGACCAAGGTCGGCTGCTACCAGAGCCGCGCATGGCGACCGCTGCGTGCCAAGCCCCCGGCAGGTGTCGACCTTGGTCGACACGCATTCACGGTGCCGACCGAGGTCGGCCGCTGACCGGAGCCGAGCGTGGGCTCGGCGCTACACGTACACCTTCGCCACGCGCTTGACCGCGCACGGCAGCTGGTACGCGCTCACGCCACAGCGCGGCGCCAGCTCGGACAGCGTCGGTGCGCTGCCCCACAGTTCCACCACGCTGCCGATGCCGGCCTGCGCATGCGCGGTCAGGTCCACCGTCAGCATGTCCATCGACACGCGCCCGATCAGCGCACCGGGCTGGCCGTCGATCAGCACCGGGGTGCCATTCGGGGCGAACTGCGGATAACCGTCGGCATAGCCGAGCGCGACCACACCCACGCGGGTGCGCGCCTTGGCCACGAAGCGGGCGCCATAGCCCACCGGCTCACCCGCCTCGATCCAGCGTTCGGCGATCACCTTCGACTGCATCGTCATCACCGGGCGCAGGCGCTCGGTCAGTGCTGTGTTGTCCGGCAGCGGGTTTGCGCCATACAGCATCAGGCCCGGGCGCACCCAGTCACTGCGCACGTCCGGCCAGCCCAGCAGCGCCGGCGAGTTGCACACGCTGGTCTCGCCGTGCAGGCCCTCGATGGCCCGCGCGAAAGTCGCCGCCTGTTGGTGGGTGCGTTCGCTGTCCAGCTCGTCAGCGCGCGCCAGGTGGGTCATCAGCACGATGCGCTCGACCTGCGGCAGCGCCGACAGGCGTGCATGCGCGGCACGGAAGCTGTCCACGTCCAGGCCGAGGCGATGCATGCCGCTGTCCAGCTTCAGCCACACCGTCAACGGGCGCGGGCTGTCGAAGGCGGCGACGGCCTCCAGCTGCCACGGCGAACCAACGGCGAACCAGAAATCATGCTCGGCCACCAGCGCCATGTCGCTGGGTTCGAAGATGCCTTCCAGCAGAAGGATCGGCGCACGGATGCCGGCCTGGCGCAGTTCCAGCGCCTCTTCGATGGTGGCCACGCCGAAACCATCGGCCTCGCCTTCCAGCGCCTGCGCACAGCGCACCGCGCCATGCCCATAGGCGTCGGCCTTGATGATCGCCAGGGCCTTGCCACCGCCCAGTTCACGGGCGAGCCGGTAATTGCTGCGCAGGGCGCCCAGATCGATCAGCGCGCGAGCAGGACGCATGTGCGGTTCTCTTGTTGCGGCGCGTGACCGTACTGGCCGTAGCGGAAAATATCCAGGCCTTCGGTGCTGATCTGCGGCTGGCGCGCGCTCATCAGGTCGGCCAGGTAGCGGCCCGAGCCGCACGCCATGGTCCAGCCCAGCGTGCCGTGGCCGGTGTTGAGGTACAGATTGCGGAACGGCGTGGCGCCGATCACCGGCGTACCGTCCGGCGTGGCCGGGCGCAGGCCGGTCCAGAACTGCGCACGCGACAGGTCACCGCCCTTCGGGTAGAGGTCGCTGACCACCAGCTCCAGGGTTTCACGGCGGCGCTGCGACAGCGACAGGTCGAAGCCGGCCACTTCGGCCATGCCACCGACACGGATGCGGTCGTCGAAACGGGTGACCGCCACCTTGTAGCTCTCATCGAGGATGGTCGAGGTCGGTGCCATCGCCGGATCGGTGATCGGCAGAGTCAGCGAGTAGCCCTTCAGCGGGTACACCGGCAGGCGCATGCCCAATGGTGCGACCAGCGCCGGCGAATAGCTGCCGAGCGCGACCACGAAGCGGTCGGCGGTTTCCAGCTTGCCGTCGATGCGCACGCCGGTGATGCGGTCGCCATCGAACTCCAGGCCGGTGATGTCCTGGTCGAAGCGGAACTCGACACCAGCATCCACGCACATCTGCGCCAGGCGGCGGGTGAACAGCTGGCAGTCGCCGGTCTGGTCACGCGGCAGGCGCAGCGCGCCGACCAGGCCATCGACATGCTCCAGCGCCGGTTCGGCCTGGATGATGCCGGCGCGGTCCAGCACCTCGTACGGCACGCCGTACTGGGCCAGGATCTCGATGTCCTGCGCCGAGGCATCGAGCTGCTGCTGGGTGCGGAACAACTGGGTGGTGCCCAGGTCGCGGCCTTCGAATTCGATGCCGATCTGCGCGCGCAGCTCGTTCAGGCAGTCGCGGCTGTATTCGGACATGCGCACCATGCGCGCCTTGTTGATCGCGTAGCGCTCATGGGTACAGTTGCGCAGCATCTGCCACAGCCAACGGTACTGGGCCAGGTCCATGCCCGGCTTGATCGCCAGCGGTGCGTGCTTCTCGAACAGCCAGCCGATCGCCTTCTTCGGCACGCCCGGGGCCGCCCACGGCGAGGTGTAGCCGAACGACAGCTGGCCGGCATTGGCGAAGCTGGTTTCCAGCGCCGGTCCGGGTTGGCGGTCGATGACCGTGACTTCAAACCCGGCCTGTCGCAGGTACCAGGCACTGGTGGTGCCGATCACGCCGCTGCCGAGAACTAGGACTCGCATGGGACTTCTCCAACCCGATCATTCCCTGCACTGGAGCGTGCCGGGACCATAATTGGGGAAGTATAGACAGCCATTCCCAGTTGATTTGCCTGTTTTGAAATCAACCGACAGGATGTTCTCCTGCAATTCATTCCCCAAGGTTGACGGCCATGGCCACCCGTATCCGCGAACTGGACAAGATCGACCGCAAGATCCTGCGCATCCTGCAGGCCGAGGGCCGTATCTCCTTTACCGAGCTGGGCGAGCGGGTCGGCCTGTCGACCACGCCGTGCACTGAGCGCGTGCGTCGATTGGAGCGCGAAGGGGTTATCACCGGCTACCACGCCCACCTCGACCCGGCTGCGGTGAAGGCCAGCCTGCTGGTGTTCGTCGAGATCAGCCTGGCCTACAAGTCCGGCGACATCTTCGAGGAGTTCCGGCGCGCGGCGCTGAAGCTGCCCAACGTACTGGAGTGCCACCTGGTGTCGGGCGACTTCGATTACCTGCTGAAGGCGCGGATCAGTGAAATGGCCTCCTACCGCAAGCTGCTCGGCAGCACCTTGCTGACGCTGCCGCATGTACGTGAGTCGAAGAGCTACATCGTGATGGAAGAGGTGAAGGAAACGCTGAGCCTGCCGATTCCGGATTGAGGCGTTCGCAGGATGGGGTCAGAGCCCGCTGCGCGGGATCCGACCCCTGGGTCCGTCAGCGCTGCTGCGTATGCTTCTGCGAGCGCTGTTCCTGCTGCTTGCCGCCCTTGTGCTGCTGCGGCTCTATCTGCTGTTGTTGCTGCTGCTGTTGCTGCGGATTACGGCCCTGCGGTTCCTTGCCGGGATGACGGTTCTGCTGGTTTTTCATGATCGCGATCCAGTGGACGAAGGACATGCGGCGGCGGAATGCCGACGCAGGGCCACGGTGGTCCCGGAACGGTTAATCGCAGGCGAAAAAGCAGTGATCTCCAGGAGGCTGTTTTCGTGCGTTCAGTCCGCACAGCGTGCGGTCGCTGCCCACCCGGGTTGGCACCAGTGGTCAGCGCTTGATCTGCTGGCCGTCACCGGCCGGCACGCTGTCGTAATAACGGCCGGTACGCGAGTCGAATACGCGGTTCGGGCCGGCCGGGCGCACGCCAGGCACGATGCGGCCATTACGGTCATAGACCTTGTCGGCCGGCTTCGGTACCGGCGCCGGCGCGATCCGGGCGGGGCCGGTGGACTTGATCGGCTGCGCCGGCTGCGGCGAGGGCAGCACCTGCGGCTGCGGTCGGGCAGCCTGTGGTGGCGGTACCACCGGTTGCGGTGTCACGGTGGTGGCACTGCGGGTGGCGGTCGGGTCGGCGGTGGGCACCTGCGCCAACGCCAGCGTGGGCAACAGGGCCATCAACAACAGGGACAGGGTCGGTTTCACGTCACGCTCCGGCGTGGTTCGCATTCACCTTGCGCCTGCACCTGTGTGCCGCCCATGAACGGCCATCACACTTGCAAGCGAGCGCCGGCACCCCCACGTTTTCCGGCATCCCCAGGCCATCGACCCCACGGAGCGCCGCCATGACCGCCTTCGACCTGACGCCCCCCACCGCCACCCAGACCGAGGCGCTGGTTGCCGGTCTCAGCAGTGAGGAACGCCGCGTGCTGCTGCAGCACGGCACCGAGGCGCCGTTCTGCGGCGTATTCCTCGACAACAAGCGCGAGGGCGTCTACTGCTGCCGTCTGTGCGCACTGCCGCTGTTCCGCTCCAGCACCAAGTTCGATTCCGGCACCGGCTGGCCCAGCTTCTTCGCCCCCTTCGACCCGGCGCACGTGCGCGAGATCCGCGATACCAGCCACGGCATGGTCCGCACCGAGATCACCTGCGCGCGCTGCGGCAGCCACCTGGGCCACGTGTTTCCGGACGGTCCGCCGCCCACCTACGAGCGCCACTGCCTGAACTCCGTCTCACTTTCGTTCACCGGCAATGGCGAGCCCTGGCCCGACCCGTTGCAGCGTGGCGGCGCCGAAAGCGGCGTAGCGGGCTGAGACACCCCGCTGACCGATTTCACAGAATTCCCTCTTCAGAAAATCGGGCGACGGGCCGACAAGGAGATATCCCCTCTCCTTGCGTCGCCCCATGCTCATCATCGTTGGATTCCTGGTCGTCATCATCAGCGTGATCGGGGGCTATCTCGGTGCCCACGGCCGCCTGGGTGCCCTCTGGCAGCCCTACGAGCTGGTCATCATCGGCGGCGCCGCGCTCGGCGCCTTCCTGGTCGGTACCCCGGCCAAGACGGTCAAGCAGACCCTGCAGGCCATGGTCGGCGTGTTCAAGGGCCCGCGCTACAAGCAGCAGGACTACATCGACGTCCTCAGCCTGCTCTATGAACTGCTCAACAAGGCCCGCCGCGAAGGCTTCATGGCACTGGAAGACCACGTCGAGCGCCCGGCCGAGAGCGCGCTGTTCGGCAACTACCCCAAGGTGCAGGCCGACCACCACCTGATCGACTTCATCACCGACTGCCTGCGCCTGATGATCGGCAGCAACATCGAGCCGCATGAGCTGGAGCCGCTGCTGGAACTGGAGCTGGAAAAGCACCATGCCGAAGCCATGGCACCGTCGCAGGTGCTGACCAAGGTCGCCGACGGACTGCCCGGTTTCGGCATCGTCGCTGCAGTGCTGGGCATCGTCATCACCATGGGCTCGATCGGCGGCGACATCGTCGAGGTCGGTGGCCACGTGGCCGGCGCGCTGGTCGGTACTTTCCTCGGCATTCTGCTGGGCTACGGCTTCGTCGGCCCGATGGCGGCCGCGATGGAGGCCCGCGCCGAGCAGGACAGCCGCATCTACGAATCGGTGAAGACCGCCCTGCTGGCCTGCCTGCGCGGCTACAACCCGAAGATCGCGCTGGAATTCGCCCGCAAGACGCTGCCGTCGAACGTGCGCCCGGCCTTCTCCGATTTCGAGCAGCACCTGAAGACGGTCAAGTAAGCCATGGCCGAGACCAAGCCCACCGTCATCGTTCGCCGGGTAAAGAAGGCCGGCCACGCCGCCCATCATGGCGGTTCGTGGAAGGTGGCCTATGCCGACTTCGTGACCGCGATGATGGCGTTCTTCCTGGTGCTGTGGCTGATGGCCACCACCAACAAGAACGACCGGGCGGCCATTTCCGAGTACTTCCGCAACCCCAGCCCGCTGAGCGGACAGAACGCCACACCGGCGCCCGGCATGGCCGGCCCGGGCGGCGCCAGCACCTCGATGATCAAACTCGGCGGTGCCACCGACATCTCGCGGGGCAGCAGCAACGATCCCTTCCAGAACCAGAAGGAAGCGGTGCCGCAGCCGGTGGACCAGCAGCAGCGCGACAAGCAGCAGCTGGAAGCGCTGATGAAGGAGCTGCAGGAAGCGATCAGCAAGAGCCAGGCGCTGGAGCCCTTCAAGGACCAGCTGCTGCTGGACTTGACCCCGGAAGGCCTGCGCATCCAGATCGTGGACAAGCAGAACCGGCCGATGTTCGACCTCGGCAGCGCCACGCTGAAGCCGTATACGCAGCAGATCCTGCACGAGCTGGCCAACTACCTGAACCACGTGCCGAACCGGATCAGCCTGACCGGCCATACCGACATCACCGCCTATTCCGCCGCACGCGGCTACGGCAACTGGGAACTGAGCGCCGACCGTGCCAATGCCGCACGGCGCGCACTGGTGGACGGCGGGCTGGAGGACAGCAAGATCACCCGCGTGGTCGGCCTGTCTTCGTCGGTGCTGTTCGACAAGGCCGACCCGCAGAACCCGATCAACCGCCGCATCAGCATCGTGGTGATGACCCAGGCTGCCGAGGCCGCTGCACTGGCCGGTGCCGGCCCGCAGGTGGGACTGTCGGCGCCGGCCGCCGATCCGGACGTGCAGGCCGCACAGGGGCCGGCAAAGTAAACGGTGGGTACGACCTTGGTCCGCACCTGCCAAGGGCATCACCCGGCACACCCGCTACAATGGCGGTCTTTCCGTTTTCAGGTGACCCACCCCATGTCCCAGTCCTCCAAGGCCAAGCGCGACAAGCGCAAGAAGCAGCAGGCCAAGCGCCCGTTCCTCCGCCTGAACGCCCAGCAGCAGGTGCAGAACCATGCCGTGCTGACCAACGAAGACGGCCAGGTGGTCGCGGCCATCGGCCTGCAGGGCCGCGAGTGGCTGCTGGCGATCGGCGGCCAGACCATGGGCAACGCCGAGAACCCGGTGCCGATGCTGGCCATGCTCAAGCACCTGGCCAACGTGCAGGAGAAGGAAGGCCGCAAGGTCAACCTGGAGTACTCCGAACTGCTGCAGAAGCTGCTGGACACCCTGGCGGCCGAATCCGAGCAGACCGCTGACGAATACCTGGACAAGCTGGTTGCCGAGTTCGAAGGCGTCGACGCTGCTGAAGGCGAAGAAGGCGAAGCCGTCGAAGGCGACGCGGCCGAAGAAGCCGCTGCCGAGGCCGCCCCGGCCGCTGACAGCGACAGCAAGCCGCAGGCCTGAACCGGCCGCGGCGGTGACGGTCTACGTCGATGACGCGGTGCATCCCTGGCGCGGACAGCGCTGGGCGCACCTGATGGCCGACACCCTGGCCGAGCTGCACGCGATGGCGGCGCAGCTCGGCATTCCCCCGCGGGCCTTCCAGAACAAGGCCAGCGGTGCTCACTACGACGTCACTGCCGAGCTGCGCGCACAGGCAATAGCGCTCGGTGCGCGGGCGATTTCCCGGCACACCGACCGTGACCTGGTCAAAGCGGTGATTGCCAACGCCAGGGCGCAGTACCGGCCGTAAGGCCACGTCGCGGGTTCGCCGGACACCAACCGGCACCGACAGGGTAGAGTCGACT
>NZ_JAOCLC010000087.1:0-16668 GCF_029845105.1 Stenotrophomonas sp. GD03654
CGCGCGCCGTTGGGACCATGCCCGGCGGCCGCGCAGCGCGGCAACGCGATACCGTCAGCCCTCTTCGCGCACGATCTCGACCAGGCGTGGGCCGTAGCGGCTCAGCTTGGTACCACCGATGCCGCCGACCCGGGCCAGTTCGTCCAGGCTGGTCGGCCGCTGTTCGGCGATGTTGCGCAGGGTGCTGTCGTGGAAGATCACGAAGGCCGGCACGTTCTGTTCGCGGGCCAGTTCGGCACGCAGGCCGCGCAGCGCATTGAACAGGGCCAGGTCCTGCGGCAGCACCGACAGGCCGGTACGCTGCGCGCTGCGCTCGCGCCCGCTGGTGCTGCTGGCCGGGTCGCGGCGCATGCTGATCTGGCGGCGGCCGGTCAGCACGTCGCGGCTGGCGTCGGTCAGGCGCAGGCCACCGTGGCCCTCGCTGTCCACTTCCAGCAGGCTGGCGGCGACCAGCTGGCGGAACACGCTGCGCCAGGTGCGCGCATCCAGATCGCGGCCGATCGCATAGGTGCTGAGCTTGTCGTGGCCCTGCTGCTTCACCTTCTCGTTCTCGCTGCCACGCAGAACGTCGATCAGATGGCCGACGCCGAAACGCTGGCCGCTGCGGTAGACGCAGCTCAGCGCCTTCTGCGCCGGAATGGTCGCGTCCCACGAGGCGGGTGGCGTCAGGCAGTTGTCGCAATTGCCGCAGGGCTGGGGATAGGTCTCGCCGAAACCGGCCAGCAGCACCTGGCGGCGGCACTGCATGGATTCGCAGTAGCCCAGCAGGTGGTCGAGCTTGCCCCGTTCCAGCTGCTTGCGTTCTTCGCCGGCCTCGGACTGCTCGATCATCTGCTTCAGCAGCACCACGTCGCCCAGGCCGTAGCACAGCCAGGCTTCGGCGGCTTCGCCATCACGGCCGGCGCGGCCGGTTTCCTGGTAGTAGCCTTCCATCGACTTGGGCAGGTCGGTATGCGCCACGAAGCGCACGTCCGGCTTGTCGATACCCATGCCGAAGGCAATGGTGGCGCACATCACGATGCCATCCTCGCGCAGGAAGCGGCGCTGGTTGTTGGCACGCACTTCCGGGGGCAGGCCGGCGTGGTAGGGCAGGGCGTTGAAGCCCTGGCCGCAGAGGAATTCAGCAGTCTCCTCGACCTTGCGCCGTGACATGCAGTAGACGATGCCCGCCTCGCCACGGTGGCCGCGCAGGAAATCGGTCAGCTGCTTGCGGGCATTGTCCTTCTGCACCACGGTGTAGCGGATGTTGGGGCGGTCGAAGGAGCTGACGAAGTGGCGCGCTTCCTGCAGATCGAGGCGCTCGGCGATCTCGCGCTGGGTTGGCGGATCGGCGGTGGCGGTCAGCGCGATCCGCGGAATCTGCGGCCAGCGCTCGTGCAGCACGGTCAGCTGGCGGTACTCGGGGCGGAAGTCATGGCCCCACTGCGAGACGCAGTGTGCTTCGTCGATGGCGAACAGGGCGATCCGGCTCCGTGACAGCAACGACAGGAAGCGACCGGTCAGCAGCCGCTCGGGCGCGACATAGAGCATGTCCAGCTCACCGGCGAGCAGTTCGCGCTCGACGCGGCCGGCGGTCTCGGCATCCAGGGTTGAGTTCAGGTACTCGGCACGCACGCCGAGCTGGCGCAGGGCTTCGACCTGGTCCTGCATCAGCGCGATCAGCGGCGAGATGACGATGCCACATCCGTCACGCAGCAGGGCCGGGACCTGGTAGCACAGCGACTTGCCGCCGCCGGTGGGCATCAGCACCAGGGCATCGTGACCGGCAGCCACATGCTCCACGATGTCCTGCTGGGGACCACGGAAATCGTCGTAACCAAAGACGCGTTGGAGCAGGTCGTGCGCGGGACGGGAAGCCATCCGGCTAGTTTACCCCGGAGGGGGAGTCGGCAGGGCTGCGCCCCGCCTTCGACAGGTTCACGCGGCTGTTGGTAGGTGTCGACCTTGGTCGACACATCTGTCAGATATCGAATGAATTCATCCGTGTCGACCAAGGTCGACACCTACCAGAGCGGACGCTGTTCCGGCAGATCGCGGAAGCCTGTCAAGGGCGGGGTGGGTCCGGTTGCGGGAGTGTCAGCCGCATGGATGCGGCTGCCAAGCCCCCAGGGACGGGTTTACGGCGTCTCCCGCAACCGGACCCACCCCGCCAACCCACAGGAAACCAGCACTTGCTCTTGCTCTGGTAGTTGCTGTTGCTTCGGCCTCTGCGGGTGCAGGGCGCAGCCCTGCCGAACACCCCCAACCCTTACTGGAGGAGCGAGCGCAGCATCCAGGCGTACTTCTCGTGGGTCTGCAGGCGCTGGGTCATCAGATCCTCGGTCGGGGCATCGTCACCCTTGGCCGCCACCTCCAGCACTTCACGTGCCGTACGGCAGACCGCTTCGTTGGCGACCACCAACTGGCGTACCATTTCACGCCAGTCCGCACTGTCGGTCAGGCCCGGTTCCTCGGCGATCGAGGTCAGCGCAGCGAATTCCCGGTAGGAGCCCGGGGCATTGAAGCCCAGCGCGCGGATGCGCTCGGCCACGTCGTCCAGTGCCGCCCACTGCTCGGTGTACTGCGTCTCGAACATGGTGTGCAGCGAGTTGAACATCGACCCGGTCACGTTCCAGTGGAAGTTGTGCGTCTTCAGGTAGAGCGTGAACGCATCGGCCTGGAACCGCGACAGACCGTCGGCAATCTTCTTGCGGTCGCCCTGGGTGATCCCGATATCGATGTTCGGCGCCGACGGTGCCGCCGCTGCAAGCTTCTGCTTGCCGGTCTTGGGCTTGGTCGTGCTCTTGGTCTTCGCCATGGGGTTCCTCCTTGTGGAATCGTTGGCCTTCACAATAAACCGGTCGTGATGACTGGTCGCTTTCAAAGTTTTGAACGAACCGATTGATGAACTCTATCGATAAAAATCCATCGCCCCGCCTGCGCCAACAGCGTGCCGCCATCGACGGCGCCATGAGCCGCGACCGGGGCCGTTTGCTGGGGATGCTCTCGCGTTGCCAGGCCAAGCCACAGGATGCGGCACTGGCCGCCACCTTCGAGCAGGCCTTGCAGGCGTCGGTGCAGCGCCGGATGACACGGGCGCAGCAGCAGCCGTCCATTACTCTGGACCCGCAGCTGCCGATTGCGCGTGAAGCCGACGCCATCATCGGGCTGATCCGCGACCATCAGGTCGTGGTGATCGCTGGTGAAACCGGCTCGGGCAAGACCACCCAGCTGCCGAAACTGTGCCTGGCCGCAGGCCGTGGCCAGGCCGGCATGATCGGTTGCACCCAGCCGCGACGGATTGCCGCACGTGCGGTGGCCAGCCGCGTGGCGCAGGAACTGCACAGTGAGCTGGGCCAGCTGGTGGGCTACCAGGTGCGCTTCAATGACAAGGTCAGCGAAGACAGCCGCATCAAGTTCATGACCGATGGCATCCTGCTGGCGGAGATCGCGAGCGACCGCTGGCTGTCGAACTACGACACGATCATCGTTGACGAGGCGCACGAACGCAGCCTCAACATCGACTTCCTGCTGGGCTACCTGAAGCAGCTGCTGCGCAAGCGCCCGGACCTGAAGCTGATCGTGACATCGGCCACCATCGACACCGAACGCTTCGCCCAGCATTTCGACAATGCGCCGGTGATCAGCGTCGAAGGCCGTACCTACCCGGTGGAAGTGCGCTACCGCGCGCTGGAAGGCGAGGGCGAAGACCAGGGCGAGCGCACGGTCAACGACGCCATCGTGTCGGCCATCGACGAGATCACCCGCCTGGATGCGCGCGGTGACGTGCTGATCTTCCTGCCGGGCGAGCGCGAGATCCGCGATGCGCACCAGTCGCTGGAACGGCGCAAGTACCGCAACACCGAGGTGCTTCCGCTGTATGCGCGCCTGTCCAACCAGGACCAGGACCGGGTGTTCAATCCGGGGCCGAACCGGCGCATCGTGCTGGCCACCAACGTGGCGGAAACCTCGCTGACGGTGCCGCGCATCCGTTACGTGGTCGATCCGGGCTTTGCCCGCGTCAAGCGCTACAGTCCGCGCAACAAGCTGGACCGCCTGCACATCGAGCCGATCTCGCAGGCCAGTGCGAACCAGCGCAAGGGCCGCTGCGGCCGTATCGCCGAGGGCATCTGCTACCGCCTGTACGCCGAGGCCGATTTCCAGGCGCGGCCGGAGTTCACCGATCCAGAGATCCGCCGCTCCAGCTTGGCCGGGGTGATCCTGCGCATGCTGCAGCTGGGCCTGGGCCGCATCGAGGACTTCCCGTTCCTGGAAGCGCCGGACGAGCGCGCGGTAGCCGATGGCTGGCAGCAGCTGACCGAACTGGGCGCGATCGACGCCGAGCGGCGCATGACCACCATCGGCAAGCAGATGGCGCGCCTGCCGGTGGACGTGAAGCTGGCGCGCATGCTGGTCGCCGCGCAGGCCGCCGGCTGCCTGCGGCCGATGCTGGTGATCGCCTCGTTCCTGGGCATCCAGGACCCGCGCGAACGTCCGCCCGAAGCACGCGGTGCGGCCGACAGCGCGCATGCGCAGTTCGCCGATGGTCGTTCCGAGTT
The DNA here is from genome assembly GCF_029845105.1 of Stenotrophomonas sp. GD03654. Classification (NCBI taxonomy): domain Bacteria; kingdom Pseudomonadati; phylum Pseudomonadota; class Gammaproteobacteria; order Lysobacterales; family Lysobacteraceae; genus Stenotrophomonas; species Stenotrophomonas sp. GD03654. The sequence continues at coordinate 4,539 of NZ_JAOCLC010000087.1, forward strand.
CGTTGGCGTGCTGCGCCTGTGGGATGCCTATCGGCAGGCCCATGAAGATCTGACCCAGTCCAAGCTGCGCGACTGGTGCGGCCGTCATTTCCTCGGCTTCCTGCGCATGCGCGAGTGGCGCGAGCTGCATCGCCAGCTGCGCCTGCTGTGCGAAGAACTGGGCTGGAAGGAAGAGGCCAGCGAGGCCTCGATGGCACCGTTGCTGGCCGGCAGCAGTGCGCCGGCGCCAGCGCGTGATGATGCTGCCGCAGTGAAAGCCACCCGCGGCCAGCTGCACCGCGCCGCGCGCCTGGCCCGCGAAGGCAAGGCCGAGGCCGCACCGGCCCCGGTGGCCGTGCGTGCGCAGAAGGACCAGGCACCGGCGGGTGGGGGTTTCAGCGAACGCGTGCGTGCCGCTGCCTACCAGACCCTGCACCGGGCGCTGGTGGCGGGCCTGCCAACGCAGATCGGTCACCGCACCGAGAAGGGCGATTTCCAGGCACCGCGCCAGCGCCGGTTCCTGCCGTTCCCGGGTTCGACGCTGTCCAAGCGGCCGCCGCCGTGGCTGCTGGTGGCCAACCTGCTGGATACGCAGAAGGTGTGGGGCATGACCCTGGCCGCGATCGAGCCGGACTGGGTGATCGCCGAGCTGCCGCATCTGCTGCTGCGCAAACATTTCGATCCGCACTGGTCGCGCGCGCAGGGCCAGGTGCTGGCGTCCGAGCAGATCAGCCTGTTCGGCCTGGTGCTGGCACCGAAGAAGCCAGTGCACTACGGCCGCATCGCACCGGGCGAAGCGCATGACATCTTCGTGCGCCAGGCACTGGTGACCGGCGAGATCAACACCCGCGCCAGTTTCGTGGCCGACAACCAGAAAGTGCTGGAGGTCGCCCGCGAGGAAGAAGCGAAGCTGCGCCGCGCCGGCATCGTTGCCGACGAGGACTGGCAGGCCCGCTGGTACCTGGACCGGGTGCCGCCGCAGATCCACTCGGCCGCGGGCCTGGATACCTGGTGGAAGGGACTGGCGCCGGAACAGCGCAAGACCCTGCACTGGTCGCTGGTCGATCTGTTGCCGGGCGAGGGCAGCGAGCAGGAGCGCTATCCGAAGTACCTGGCGCTGGGTCAGGCGCGGCTGCCGTTGCATTACCGCTTCGAGCCGGGTGCCGACGATGATGGCGTGACCCTGGACGTACCGCTGCACCTGCTCAACGCGCTGGACCCGGTGCAGCTGGGCTGGTTGGCGCCGGGTTTCGTCGCCGACAAGGCCTCGGCACTGATCCGCAGCCTGCCCAAGGCGATGCGCCGCAACTACGTGCCGGCACCAGACTTCGGTCGCGCGTTCTACGAAGCGTTCCCGCAGCCCAGTGCCGATGCCATCACCGGCGAACTGGCGCGCTTCCTGTCACGCGCAACCGGCGCCACGGTGACTGCGCTGGATTTCGAGCCCGGTTCGATCGAACCGCACCTGCACATGAACCTGCGGCTGCGCGACGAGCAGGGCAAGGTGCTGGCGACTTCGCGCGATCTGGACGCACTGCGCGCGAAATTCGGCGGTCGTGCCGGCGATGCGTTCGCTGCACGCGCTGGGCGCGAGATGGCGGCCGATGGCCTGCGCACGTTCCCGGCCGCGCCGATTCCGCTGCAGGTGCCCGGTGAAGCGGGTGTACCTGCGTATCCGGCGTTGTTGGACGAGGGCGACAGTGTTGCGCTGCGCATCTTCGCCGACCGCCATCAGGCGCTGGAGGCTCATCCACTGGGCGTGCGCCGCCTGCTGGAAATCGCCCTGGCCGAGAAGGTGAAGCAGGCGCGCAAGCAGCTGCCGGTCGGTGCCAAGACCGGCCTGTTGTATGCCGCGATCGAGTCGCAGGAGCGCCTGCGCGGCGACCTGGTCGATGCAGCGATGAACGCCGTGCTGGCCGAGGGCCTGGAAGACATCCGCGATGCGGCGGCCTTCGAGCAGCGCCGTGAGCATGCGGCCAAGGCACTGTTTGGTGAGGCCATGTCGCGGCTGAAGCTGGCCGAAACCATCCTGGCCCTGGTGGCGGAACTGAAGCCGATGCTGGAAGCGCCGTTGATGGGTTGGGCGCGCGGCAATCTGGACGACATGGAAGCGCAGCTGGTCGGACTGATCCATCCCGGCTTCCTGCGCGACACGCCGGCTGACGCGCTGGCGCAGTACCCGCGCTATCTGAAGGCGATGATCCTGCGCACCGAGCGTGCCAAGCGTGATCCGCCGCGTGACCAGGCGCGCATGCTGGAGCTGCATCCGTTCCTGGAGGCGCTGGAGGTGGGCGAACAGCAGGGCCTGCGTGAGCGCCCGCAGTGGCAGGCGCTGCGCTGGGATCTTGAGGAATTGCGGGTGTCACTGTTCGCGCAGGAGCTGGGTGCACGCACCGGCATCTCGGCGAAGAAGCTGGCGCAGCGGGTGACCGCACTGCGCCAGGCGTGACTCCGATGATGTGATGACGTAGAGCCGAGCCCATGCTCGGCTGCTTTTTTGATGCCTCGTCATCTTCCCGTGCAGATCGCAGCCGAGCGTGGGCTCGGCTCTACACGATGGGCGGCGTTATTTGGTGCGGCGTACCTTCGGCTGGGTGTTCACGCCGTCGACCTTCAGGTACCAGACGCCCATCACGCCGGGCTTGATGCTGACGGTGGGGGACTGCTTGCGCACACCGGCCAGGGTGCTTGCATCGGTCTGCTCCCATTCCTGGCCGTTGTCCAGCACGTAGACGCGGCCTTTGCCGAAGCCGCGGAATTCGCCCTGCAGCACGCCGACAATCGGCTCGTTGCTGCCGAAATCGAAGAAGCCGCGATTCTTCACGATCACTTCCTGGCGGCCTTCCTCGCGCGCCGATTCCCGTACCGCAGCAACCGCCTGGGTGGTGGCCGCTTCGACCTTGCCCTGCAGCCAGCGGTTCAGCGTGGCCAGTTCCTGCGCGCTGAGCTTGTCCAGGCCGGCCGCCTTGAACTCGGCCGGCGACATCTGCTGCTGCAGGTCACCCTCCACCACGCGCTGGGCCAGCGCAGGCGCCGACAGGGACAGCAGGAGCGCGGCGCAGGCCAGCAGCTGTGGGCGGAAACGCGGGACGATCGAGGGCATGGCGGGACTCTCCTGGGTTTGCCCACGAGTGTAGCGGCATGTCTTCATGCCGGGTGATGGTGGCCGTGGTGATTGTCCCTGAACGGCGCCGGCGCTAGTGTAGAGGCCTCTGTCTTGCCTGCTCGATGCTGTGAACCGCGCTTCCGTCCCCGGCCTGGATGGCCTGTTGAACCGTCCCTCGGCAGCGGTGCTGCCTGCTCCGCTGCGCCAGGCCCTGCGCGAGCACTGGGAAGCGCCGGAGTGCGACCACCAGATGCGCGCCAGCTGGTCGGTGCTGGGCGATACCCTTGACGCACTGGCGATGCTCTCGGCCGATGAGGGCGCAGTGGTCGCGGCCCTGCTGTTCGACCTGCCGGGCCTGCGTGCCAGTCTGGAGCAACTGCCTCTGGGTAACCACAAGGCGGCGGTGATCGGCCTGCTCGACGGTCAGGATGCAGCCGATCCGGTGTGGGCGCTGCATGCCGGCCGCGAGGCGGGGCGCAACAGTGAAGGCCTGCGCCGCCTGCTGCTGGCGATCATCCGAGACCTGCGCGTGGTGCCGATCCTGCTGGCACGGCAGCTGGCGCGGATGCGCGCGGCCGACAAGCTCGACGACGCGCAACGCCGCGCGCTGGCGCAGCTGACCCGCGACATCCATGCACCGCTGGCCAACCGGTTGGGCATCTGGCAGCTGAAGTGGGAGCTGGAGGACCTGGCGTTCCGCCATCTGGAACCGGAGACCTACCGGCGTATCGCCCGCGAGGTGGACGAGACCCGCATCGCGCGCGAGCGCTATGTCGAGAACGTCAAGAAGGTGCTGTCGCGCGAGCTGGTCGCGCAGGGCATCAAGGCCGAAGTCAGCGGCCGCCCGAAGCACATCTACAGCATCTGGCGGAAGATGCAGAAGAAGCGGCTGGCGTTCGACCAGCTGTACGACATCCGCGCAGTGCGGGTGATGGTCGACGACGTGGCCGCCTGCTACGCCGCGCTGGGCGTGGTGCATGCACTGTGGGCGCCGGTGCCCAGCGAGTTCGACGATTACATCGCCCGGCCCAAGGCCAACGACTATCGCTCGCTGCATACCGCCGTGGTTGGCCCGGAAGGGCGCACCATCGAAGTGCAGATCCGTACCCATGAGATGCACTCGCAGGCCGAGCTGGGCGTGGCCGCGCACTGGAAATACAAGGAAGGCGGCAAGGGCGCGGAGAAGTCCTTCGACCGCAAGATCACCTGGATGCGCCAACTGCTGGAGCAGGCGCAGGACGGGCAGGGCAATGAGCTGGCCGGGGCGCTCGACGCCGAGCTGACCGAGGACCGGGTCTATGCATTGAGCCCGAAGGACGAGGTGCTGGACCTGCCGCAGGGTGCCACGCCGCTGGATTTCGCCTACCAGGTGCACACCATGGTCGGCCACCGCTGCCGCGGCGCCAAGGTCAATGGCCGTATCGTGCCGCTGACCTATCGCCTGCGCAGCGGCGACCGCGTCGAGATCCTGACCGGCAAGGAGGCCGACCCGCGGCGCGACTGGCTGATGCCGGCCAACGGCTTCCTGGCCAGCAACCGCTCGCGCGAGAAGGTGCGCAGCTGGTTCCACAAGCTGGACCGTGCGCGCAACGTGCAGGCCGGTCGCGAGCTGCTCGAGCGTGAGCTGAAGCGGCTGGGCCTGCAGCACTCGGACCTGACGGTGGCGGCGAAGAAGTTCCATGCCGACAGCGTTGACGACCTCTACATCCAGGTGGCGCTGGGCGATACCGGCCCGAACCAGGTCAGCCGTACCCTGCTGGAAGCCGAACGTGCAGCGAGCCAGCCGGCGCCCACGCCAACCCTGCCGCGGCCGACTGCCCGCCGCGAGAACCTGGGCAAGTCCAAATTCACGGTGCAGGGCGTGGGCAATCTGCTGGTGCAGCTGGCGCGCTGCTGCCAGCCGGTGGCCGGCGAGCCGATCGTCGGCTACCTGACCCGTAGCCGGGGTGTCACCGTGCATCGTGCAGACTGTGCCGCGCTGGCCCGGCTGGCAGCCACCAGCCCGCAGCGCATCCTGCCGGTGGAGTGGGGCCAGGCCGGCGGCGGCTACGAAGTGGACGTGGTGGTCACTGCAGTCGACCGCCGCTGGCTGCTGAAGGACATCACCAACCTGATCGCCCAGGAAGACGCCTACGTGCTCGACATCCACAGTGACAACGTACGCAACAGTGGCCGTGCCCACCTGCGCCTGCGTCTGAAGGTGAGCGACTACGGCCAGCTGTCGACCCTGCTGGGCAAGCTGGACGCGCTGCCGGGCGTGAGCGAGGCGCGTCGCCTCGGCTGAGCTTCACGCTGCCCCGGCTACCCTGCACGCATGGAACGCGAGCCCCCGCATCGCCCGCATGGCGCTGAACATCCTGCGCTGGACCGCGTCCGCCGCGAAGGCCGTTGGTGGTGGCTGCAGGCACGCCACGCGCGCCGGGTGTGGCGCTGGGCGCTGGTCGCGGCGCTGGCGGTGTTCGTGCTGCTGGTGCTGCTGCGCAAGCCATTGGCCGACTGGTTCTGGGGTGAGCCGCAGATCGAACAGCTGCTGGCCGAAGGTGACCGCGCGCTTGCCACCGGCCGGCTGAGCGCGGCCGACGGCAGTGGTGCGCGCGAGCGCTACCAGGCCGTGCTGGCGCTGGATGGTGATCGCCCACAGGCCCGCGAGGGCCTGGCACGAACCGCTGCGGCCGCATTGCAGCAGGCCCGCGACAAACTGCAGAACGACGACCTCGACGGCAGTGCACAGGCACTGTCGCTGGCTCGCGAGCTGCAGGTGCCGCAGGTCGATGCAGATGCCGTCGACCGCCAGCTGCAGGCACGGCGCAGTGCGGGCGCCGGCATCGGGGCGCTGCTGGCCCAGGCCCGCAATGCCTTCGCTGCCGGGCGGCTGGACGATGGCGACAGCAGCGCGCTGCCGTTGTTCCAGCGCATCCTGGCGCTGCAGCCTGACAACCTGCCGGCACTGGAAGGGCGCGAGGATGCGCTGAGCGATCTGCTGCAGCACGCGCGTACATTGGGCGCGCGCGGGGAACTGGCCGAAGCCGCCGCGATCGTGCAGCGCGCGCGTCAGTTCGATGCGGGCCATGCCGATCTGCCGGCCAGCCAGGAAGCACTGGCGCGGGCGGTAGACGAACGCTTGCGGCAGGCGCAGCGCGCGCTGCAGCGGCAGCAGCTGGAAAAGGCAGCGAAAGGATTCCTGGCCGTGCTGGCGGTGGCACCGGAGGATCCTGCGGCCCAGCGTGGGCGGGAGCAGGCGCTGCAGGCGGTGCTTGCGCGCAGCCAGAGCCAGGCCGATGATTTCCAGTTCGAGGCTGCGCAGCGCGATGCGGTGCTGGCGGAAGAGCTGGGTGCGTCGGCAGCAGCACGTCAGCAGTTGGCGCAGCGCCTGCAACGCGCGCAGCAGGCGCAGCAGTCCCTGAAACAACCGGCTGTCAGTACGGCGCAACGTGAACGACAGCTGCGCGATCACCTGCGCAGGATGGAGCGTGCCGAGCGCGCCGGGCAGTGGATCAGCCCGCCCGGCCATAGTGCGTTTGATGCGCTGCGTGAAGCGCAATCACTGGCGCCACGCGATGCACGGGTGAAAGCTGCAGCCGCCCGCCTGCTGCCCGCCAGCCGCAGTTGCTTCGATGACAACCTGCGGCAGAACCGGGTGCAGGCGGCAGGGGCCTGCCTGCAGGCCTGGCAGACCCTGTCACCCACTGCGAATGGCCTGGCTGCTGCCCGCCAGCGCTTGGCACAGCGATGGCTGGCAATTGGCAGCGAGCGTCTGGGCAATGGCGATGTGGCCTTTGCCGAGCGCGCCCTGCAGCAGGCCGGCGAGCTCGGGGTTGGTGCTTCCAGCAGCGAGTACCAGCAGCTGCGGCAGCGCCTGCGCGACATCGGGGTGTCCTCCCCCTGAGCCTCGCCGTTGCCGGAGGGCTCGCTATAGTAGCCAGCCCCGCAACACCCCACGGAGTGCCGATGACCGTCCTTGTTTCCGGAGCCACCAGCCAGATCGGCCGGTTCCTGCTGCCGCGCCTGGTGCAGGTGCATGAGCGGGTGCAGGCGGTGAGCCGGCGGCCACAACCGGCACAGGACGGTGTGCAGTGGCTGTGCGGGGATCTCGCAAGCGCACTGGACAGCGTGCCGTCCCCTGCCTGGAAGGCGATCGCCAGCTTCGGACCGCTGGAAGGCCTGGCGCAGTGGTTGTCACAGCAGAGCGTGGCTCCGGCCGGGCAGGTCATCGCCACCAGTTCGATGAGCGTGCTGAGCAAGCAGGATTCCGAGCAGGCCGACGAACAGGACGTGGTAGCGATGCTGCAGCGGGGCGAAGCAGGCTTGATCGAACAGGCCGAACGTCTCGGCATGGTGTGGACGATCCTGCGGCCAACGCTGATCTACGGCGCCGGCATCGACCGCAGCATCACCCCGATCGTGCAGCGCGCCCTGCGTCTGCGCCTTTTCCCGATCCCGCTGGCCGATGGCCTGCGCCAGCCGGTGCATGCCGATGACATCGCCCGTGCCGTGGTGGCCTGCATCAGCAGCGGCGCGGGGTCCTCGAGGGTGCTGGAAATCGGTGGCGGCGAACGGTTGCCCTATCACGCGATGTTCCGCCGCGTGCATGCGAGCCTGGCGCAGCCGACCCTCGCGCTGCCGTTGCCGGGCAGTGCCCTGCGTGGCCTGGCCGCACTGGTTCCGCGCGCCCGCGGCCCGGTGTCACGCCTGCAGCAGGACCTGGTTGCAGACAACGGCCCGCTGCAGGCGTTGTTGGGCATCTCGCCGCGACCGTTCCAGCCAGAGGCGGGCATGTGGCAGCCGATGAGCGCTGCGCAGGCCCTGCAGCGTATCGCTGCCCATTCCAGCAACGGATAGTCAGCACCTGTTTCCGTGCGCTGGCGGGGGCTCTGCTACCATCCCCCAGCCTTGTTTTCCGCGAGTACGTTCGATGCCTGACACGCCATCCCGATCGGCCGCTGCCGAACGCATTGGCGTCGCGCTGTGCACCTACAATGGTGCGCGCTACCTGCAGGCACAGCTGGACAGCATCCTCGAGCAGGATCTGCCGGTGAACGAAGTCGTGATCGGCGATGACGGCTCCAGCGATCAGACGCTGCAACTGCTGCAGGCGTTCGTGCCGCGCGCGCAGGCGCTGGGCGTACGTGTCGAGATCGTCCAGCACGCACAGAATCTTGGCTATGTGCGCAATTTCGCCGACGCGCTGCTGCGTTGCCAGGCCGATATCCTGTTCCTGTGTGATCAGGATGATGTCTGGCATCCGGGGCGGGTCCGCAGCTACGTGCAGCGCTTCCAGGCAGACCCGGCCCTGTTGCTGCTGCACAGCGACGCGCGGTTGGTGGATGCGCAGGGCGCGCCGCTGGGCCAGCGCCTGCTGGAGGTGCTGGTGGTGCATCCGGCTGAAGTGGAGCTGGAACGTTCGGGTCTTGCGATCGACGCGATCCTGCTACGGAACTTCATCACCGGCGCCACCTGTGCAGTGCGTCGCACACTGTTGGCCGATTCACTGCCCGTGCCTGCCGGCTGGAGCCACGACGAATGGCTTGCGATCCACGCCTCGCTGTGTGGAGGGCTGGACATGCTGGCCGAACCGACCATCGACTATCGGCAGCATGGCAACAACCAGATCGGAGCCAGTCGGCGCGGCTTTCTGCAGCGCCTGCGCCATCTCGACCTGTTCGATGCGCAGGCGCGCCAGCGCACGGCGGGGCGCCTGCTGGCCCTGGATGCTCTGCTGCGACAGCGTGGCGTGGTCGTGGCGCCGGAGCGCTTCCAGGGGCTTCACGCGCTGGCCTGGCGCATGGCGTGGTCGCGGCTGCAGCTGTATCGCCGCGCGGATGTTCAGGGACGCTGGATCGCCCATGACATGCCGCGCTTGATCGCTCGGTTGGCCAATGTCTGCCTGGCCGGAGCCGGCTGGAAGGGCCTCCGGGCGGCACTGGCAGGGGCCGCGGCAGGCCAGCGGACGTCGCGCCCAGCTTGAACTGCAGTGAAACCGCAGCCCATCGCCTGCCAGCCGCCACGGCGGCTGCGTTAGACTCGCCAGACCCTACCTGCCCGCATCCCCGTGCCCCGACGCTACGATTCCGACGACATCGACGATTACGACGACGACCAGCAGGACAACGGCCCGCTGTGGCGGCGCCGCCTGATCACCTGGAGCATGGCCGCGGTCGCGTTGGGATTGGGCTTCCTGATCCCCTATACGCTGTACCTGAACCAACAGGTGACCCAGCGGTTCGGTGAACTGCGCTGGCAGATTCCGACCCGTGTGTACGCGCGTCCGCTGGTGCTTACGCCGGGCAAGGCGTTGGACGCGGCAACCCTGAAGACCGAGCTCGCCGCGTCCGCCTACCGCGATGACGGGCAGGGCAAGGAGCCGGCCACCTATGCGGTGAACGGTGGGCGCTTCGTTATTTCCAGCCGCGGCTACAACGATGTCGATGGCCGCGTTGCTCCGCGCCGGCTGGAGCTGTCGTTGTCCGACGGTGCGGTCGCTTCGCTGCGCGACGCCGACAACCGCAAGGCCTTGAAGGCCGCACGGTTGGACCCGGCCCGCATCGCCACGCTGTACGGCCAGAAGCAGGAAGAGCGCCGCCTGATCCGCATGGATGAGGCGCCGGATCTGCTGGTGACCGGCCTGCAGGCGGTGGAGGACAAGGACTTCAACCGTCATCACGGCATCGACCTTTCCGGCATTGCCCGCGCGGTGTGGGTGACCATCCGCTCCGGCGGCCAGAGCCGCCAGGGCGCTTCGACGCTGACCCAGCAGCTGGCCCGCAGCGGCCTGCTCGGCATCGGCAAGGAACAAACGGTCACCCGCAAATTCAACGAAGTGCTGTACGCGCTGATCATGGAAGCGCGCTTCGACAAGCGCACCATCTTCGAGGCCTACCTCAACCAGGTGTACCTGGGCCAGCGTGGCAGCCAGGCGATCCATGGCATGTCGTCCGGTGCCGAGTTCTGGTTCGGCCGCGACCTGCAGTCGCTGGAGACCGAGCAGATCGCGCTGCTGATCGGCCTGGTCAAGGGCCCGTCCTTCTACGACCCGCGGCGCAATCCGGAACGCGCGCTGGATCGCCGCAATTTCGTGCTGGGCAAGCTTCACGAAGCCACGCTGATCGACGATGCCGAGTACCAGCGTGCGCTGAAGGCACCGCTGGGCGTGCCGAAGACGCCGGGCCTGGTCGCGGCCAACCGCTTCCCGGCTTACGTCGACCTGGTTCGTCGCCAGCTTGGTCATGACTATCCGGAATCGGCGCTGCAGGGCGCAGGCCTGAGCGTGATGACCGGTATGTCGCCGTCCGCGCAGGCCTATGCCGAAGGCGCAGTGACCCGCACCATCAAGTCGCTGGAAAGCAAGCGTCGCCCCGAACTGCAGGCCGGCATGGTGCTGACCGACGTGCACAACGGTGACGTGCTGGCGGTGATCGGCAGCCGTGAGGTGTCCGAGGTCGGCTTCAACCGCGCGATCGAAGCACAGCGCCCGGTCGGCTCGCTGCTCAAGCCGTTCGTGTACCTGCTGGCGCTGGCTCAGCCGGACCGTTACTCGCTGGCCACCTGGGTCGACGATTCACCGGTGACCGTCCAGCTCGGTCGTGGCCGCAACTGGAGCCCCGGCAATGCCGACAACCGCAGCCATGGCACCGTTCGCCTGATCGACGCGCTGGCGCATTCCTACAACCAGGCCACCGTGCGCGTGGGCATGCAGGTCGGCCCCGAGCGGGTGACCCAGCTGATCCACGTGCTGGCGGGTATCAAGGCCGAAGCGAATCCGGCGGTGATCCTCGGCTCTACCGACCAGAGTCCCTACGCGATGGCGCAGCTGTACCAGTTCCTCGCGTCCGGCGGCGAGATCCAGCCGCTGCACGCGGTGCGTGGCGTGCTCGACCCGCAGGGCAAACTGCTCAAGCGGTATGACAAGACCCCGGCGCCGGCCCAGGAAGGCGACTCGATCGCCGCCAACCTGATCAGTGTCGGCCTGCAGCAGGTGGTCGCCAGCGGTACCGCGCAGCGCCTCAACGCCGACGGTCTGGGCCGGCTGCAGCCGGCCGGCAAGACCGGTACCACCAATGACGGCCGTGACAGCTGGTATGCCGGTTACACCGGCGATCATCTGGCGGTGATCTGGATCGGCAACGACCAGAACGAGCAGGCCGGTCTGTACGGCGCCACCGGCGCGATGCGGGTGTGGTCGGGCATCTTCCAGCGGCTGCCGAGTGCGCCGCTGCGGGTCAGCAACAAGGGCCTGGACTGGCAGTCGGTGGCGCCCACCGGTCTCAACACGACCGATGAAGGCTGTCCGGGCGCACGCCGCTTCCCGTTCGTGGTCGGCTATGCGCCGGCGTATGCGCCGTGCGCGCCGGCGGTGTCGCCGGACGGGCAGGGCGGTGCAGAAAGCGAAGGCGGTGGCTGGCGCAGCTGGTTCGGCCTGGACCGCAAGCCGGAAGCCCCCACCGAACCTGCCGCAGCACCTGCCGCTGCCACTCCTCCTCCGAGCCGATGAAGCCGATGAACATGCGATCCCTGCTGCAGCCCCTGGCCTTGACCGGCCTCAGCCTGGCTCTGGCCGCCTGCGTGAGCAGTGCACCGCCGGTGGTCAAGCCGGTCGACACCACCACGCCGGCGCAGCGCCTGGCAGCTGTGAATGCCGCAGCGGGTCCGGACGACAAGGAGTTGTCGGTGCAGCCGCTGCGTGATTCGCAGGTGGAAGATCTGCGGGTGACCGCGCAGGCGCAGCGCCAGGCCAACGATCTGGCCGGTGCCGCCAGCAGCCTGGACCATGCGCTGGAAATCGTCGCCGGCGACCCGGCGGTGCTGCAGGAACGTGCCGAACTGGCGCTGCTGCAGGGGCAATGGGCGCAGGCGGAGACGTTCGCGCGCAAGGCGGTGGATCTGGGTTCGAAGACCGGGCCGCTGTGCCGCCGGCACTGGGCGACGATCGAGCAGTCGCGACTGGCGCGGGGCGAGAAGGAGAATGCGGTGTCGGCGCATGCGCAGATTGAAGGCTGCACGGTGCCGGGGATCAAGCGGTACTGAGTTTTCAGCCAACGGCGCAGCCCC
>NZ_JAOCLC010000088.1:0-16566 GCF_029845105.1 Stenotrophomonas sp. GD03654
CCTGCGCAGCCCGCCCGGCCTCCCCCACACGCATCAATCAAGGCGCGCAAACCCTCAACCCCGCGCCTTGCTCGGATTCACCAGATTCCCGAAGAAGATCGCGTTGATCAGCAGCCGGTCCGTCCCGTGCCAGTACTTGCGGTGCGCCGGATCATCGGCAAACAGCACAACGTTGCCCTGCCCCTGCGCCGACACCAGCAACCATGCACTGCCCGCCACCCGCGTACGGTTGCGCTCGGACAGGTAACCATTCACCCGCGGTGGCGTATCAATGCGCACCACCGTCGAGAACGGATTCGTGCTCGGCTGCAGCGTCACCGTGTTCTCCTTGTTGATCGCCAGCTGCCGGCGCGGCACGCCGAATGCCAGCGGATGGCTGGTATCAACATCGGCACTGAGGATGTTGCCGCTCACCCGCTCGATCGCGGCGATGTCGCGCTGGTCGCCGAACGCGCGGCGGCTTTCGTCAGCAGTCTCTTCTTCCTTGCTGAGCTTTTCGCCGTCGGCCAGCTTCTGTTCGATCGCCCACTTCGAGGCACTGCCGTAGGTCACCAGCGAACCACCGGCCTGCACCCAGCGCTTCAGTGCAGCCACTGCCGTGGCATCGACGCCCGTATAGGTACCGCCGGACAACACAATCGTGGTGTAGCGGTCCAGCGGCACCTTGCCCAGCTGCTGCGGGTCCAGCTTGCTGGCCGGCAGGTGCAGCTGCTGGTCGAGCAGGAACCACGCCGATCCGATCTCGGTGGCGGCCACGCCCTCGCCCATCACCAGCGCGACCGCAGGCTTGCGCAGCGCTTTCACGCCGTCACTGCCGAGGTCGATGCCTTCGCGGCTGCGGCCGCTGGACAGCGCGTGTACCTGTACGCCCGCCTCGCGCGCGGCGGACGTCACTGCCTCAAGCAGCGCCGCACCCTGCAGCGACTGCCCGGCAACCGGAACGACCAGGCTGCCGGCGGCGAAGCTGATGTCGCCCTGCGCGGTCGCGGTGGTGAACGGCTGGAATGCCGCGCGCGCATTCACGCCCTTGCCCTGCAGCGCGGCCAGCGCGCGCCCGGCGTTGTAGTCGCGCCAGTCGATGGCGTAGGCGAATCCGGCCTCGCCGCCCAGCACCGCGCCCTGCTCCGCAGGCAGCGCGGTCACACGCGCACCGCCGTCGATGCGGCTGCGGCTGCCCGCAAAGGCCACGCCGTAGGCCGGTGCGATTGCATAGCTGGTGCTGCCGTAGAACACATCACCCTTGATCGGCGGCGTCTCGGCAAAGATCGAATGCACCAGGCGGAACTGCGCCTGCTGCACCGGCACCACGTAGGCGCTGCCGGCATCGAAGCGCTGCCCATCGACAGTGACGGCATGATCCAGCGCGCGCACCTCGATGCGATGCAGCAGCAGCAGTTCCAGCAGGCGACGGGTCAAGGCCGGGTCATGCGCATCGCCGAACACGAAACTCTTCACCGGCTGCTGCGCGGCCTGCTTCAGCGCGCCCTGGAAGAACTGCTTCTGCAGGTCGAACAGGCCGCTGCGCTCGGTCACCGCGCCACGCACCGTGCCCAGCCCGGTTGCGACCTGGTTGCGGATGGTGAACGGGAAGGTCAGCAGGCCATTCACCGATTCCTGCACGCGGCCGCGCGAGCTGGCCTGCTCGACGGTAACGCCGACGGCGCCATGGAAGTCCGGATAGGTGGAACCGTACACCGGCGAGAAATTGTCGAAATTCTCGCCCGTGTAGTACAGCGAACCCAAGGCATCCAGCGCCTGCGCGTGGTACCTGGCGAGGGTCTTGTTGAATTCATACGACGCCGCCGGAATCAGCGGGCTGTGCATGCTCTTCGGCGAGGGCTCGAAGTAGTAGGTGCTGTCCTTGCCCATCTCGTGGAAGTCGATCTGCACGTTCGGGTACCACTGGTGGAACACCTCCACCTTCGGCCGTGAGTCCTGCTGGGTCAGGGCCAGCCAGTCGCGGTTGAGATCGGTGAAGTAGTGGTTGGTGCGCCCTTGCGGGAACGGCTCGACGTGCTCCTTGTCGGCCGGGTCGGCAGAGGCTGGATCGGAGGCCCAGGCGTTGTGCCAGTTGGCGGCGCGATCGCGGCCATCCGGATTCTGTGCCGGGTCGAACAGCACCACCGCCTGCTGCAGCCACTGCTGGGTTTCGGCACTGCGGTTGGCCACCAGGTAGTACGCCGTCAGCATTGCCGCCTCGGCACTGGAGGTCTCGTTCCCATGCACGCTGTAGCCCAGCCACACCACCACCGGGCTGTCACCGGCGGCGCTGCGCGGCTGCGCCGGATCGGCCAGGGTCGCGTGCTGCTGGCGGATCTGCTCCAGCCGCGCATGATTGCCTGCAGCGGTGACGGTGGCGATCAACAGCGGGCGACCTTCATAGCTGCGGCCGATCTCGCGCACGCTGATCTTGTCCGAGCGTTTCGCCAATTCCTGGAAATACGCCACCAGCTGGTCGTGCCGGGTGTAACGGCTGCCGATCGGGTAGCCGAGGAACTGCTCCGGCGTCGGCACCGCTGCATCGAACGCCACTGCGTCGGTGACCTGCGGGAAGAAATACGCGCTCTGTGCCTGCGCCGGCTGCGGCGAGGACAGTGCGGTGGCGGCGGCAAGCAGCAGCGGAAGAACGGCACGGCGATGCAAGGACACGGTGACTCCCCTGGAACACAACGGCAGACGATCGCGCGGCCGGTCCCCTCAGGTGACCGGCCGCGGCGGATGGATCAGAAGCGGTAATCGAAGCCCAGCGTGAAGTAGCGGCCACGCAGGTCGTACTGGCTGAAGTCGTACGGCGCGCGGATGCCCGGGAACGAGGCGTCGTACGGCGGCGTCTTGTCGGCCAGGTTCTGCACCTTGGCATACACGGTCAGCTTGTCGATGCCGGTGTAGGCCAGGTACAGGTCGTACTGGCTGTAGCTACCGACGCGCTGCTGCACGGCCTTGGCGGCGGTGCTGGCTTCCTGGCGGTAGCTGCTGGTGTAGTACCAGGTCACGGCTGCGTTGAAATCACCGTACTTCCAGTCCAGCGTGGTGGTGGCCTTGTCCTTGGGCAGGGTCGCGCCCAGGTTGCTGCCGGCGTAATCCACCAGCGGGCCGCCGACCACGGTCGGGCGGCGGTAGTCGCGCACGTGGGTGTAGGCCGAGGACACGGTGAAGTCACCCAGTGCTGCGGTCGGGATGCGCTGGCGCAGCTCGACGTCGATGCCCGAGGTCTTCAGCTCGCTCAGGTTCTGGTAGCGGTTGTAGACCGCCTGCAGCTTGCCGCGCTCATCGCGCTGCACCGCACCGGCCACGTTGTCGTTGACCAGGGTCTGGGTGTTGTTGGTGCCGACCAGGTTGTCGAGCTGGATGCGGTAGTAGTCCACGCTCAGGTTGGTGTTGGCCCACGGCGACAGCACCACGCCGAAGTTCACGCTCTTGGTGCGCTCGGGCTTCAGCGCGTTGTTGCCGACGGTGAAGAAGGTGGGATTCTGCCGCGAACCCGGCACGTCCGGATCACGCGGATCGACCACGCTGCCGTAGGCGATGCTGGTGCTGTTGGAGTTTTCCGAAAGCGACGGTGCGCGGAAGCCCTTCGACGCCGACGCTCGCACCAGCAGGAAATCCAGCGGCTGCCAACGCAGGCCGAGCTTCGGCGAGAACGCATCGCCGAAATCATCGTAGTGATCGGCGCGCGCGGCGGCGGACAGCTCCAGCGTCGAGGCCAGCGGCACGTTCACTTCGGCGTAGGCCGCACTGACCTGGCGTTTGCCGTGCACTTCGGCAATGGCCGGGCGCACCTGCAGGCCGGCATCGATCTGCCACGGGTTGTTGGAGTCGAGCTTCTCGCGGCGCCACTCGGCACCGGCAGCGAAACCGATCTCGCCGGCCCAGGTATGGCCGAGGCTGCCGGAGATCTTCGCGTCGATGCCCTGCAGCTTGGACTCGGCCGGACGCAGCGTGGCGATGTTGATCGAGTCACGCACCGACTGCGGCGTGGCCGCCGGATTCAGCAGGTTGTAACTGCCGGTGGCCAGCGCATCGGCCAGTGCCCAGCGATTAGCGAAGCCACCGGAGACGCTCTCGCGTTCGCTGCTGCGCGCACCGAATGCAGCCACTTCCCAGTCCCAGTGGGCGGTGGTGCCACGCAGGCCGAATACGCCGCGATAGGCCGTGGATCGGTTGGTCTTGATCGTGCCGCCCAGGTCGAAGAAGGTGTACTCGATCGGGATCGCACGACCGTACGGGTTGTAAGGATTGCTGGCCGGCAGCAGCGACGACACCGGCTCGGCCAGGCCGCTGTTGGCGTTCAGTGCGAAGCGGCCGCTCTCCAGGGTGAAGAACGGGCTGCTGCCGAACCACGCGGCGCTCTTGATCTGGCTGTACAGCACTTCGCCGAAGGCCTCGACGTTGTCGTTCAGGCGGAAGGTACCGTTGGCGTAGGCATGGTAGCGCTTGGTCGAGGGGATCAGCGTGGTGAACGGTGCCTGGTTGAAGCCGCAGGTGTCGCCGGCCAGGCCATCGATCGGCGCGCTGGCCACGCGGGTGGTGCCGGTCGGGCAGTTACCGTTGGCATCGAGCATCGGCACCGAGATGCCGTTGACCAGGTAGCGCGCGCCCTTGGCCGACCAGCCGTTCCAGCGGCCACCCGGCTTGTCGGTGTAGATGCCGCTCCTGGTCAGGTTGCGCTCGTCCTGGTCCAGGCGCTCGCGGTTGTACCCCTGCAGGCTGAAGAGGATGTTGTAGCCATCGGTGTCGAGATCACCGAGGCCGCCGACGAACTTCAGGTTCTGCTCGTGCAGGCCGCCCTGGTCGGCACCGCCGAAGCTGCCGCCGATCTCGGCGCCTTCGAAGTTCTGCCGGGTGATGATGTTGACCACGCCGGCCACGGCGTCGGAGCCGTACACCGCCGAGGCACCGTCCTTGAGCACCTCAATGCGCTCGACCGCGACCAGCGGCAGCGCGTTGAGATCGACGAAGGTGTCGGACAGGCCGCCGGCCGGGAAGCCGTAGTTGGCCAGGCGGCGGCCGTTGAGCAGCACCAGCGTGTTTTTCTGCGACAGGCCACGCAGGCCGATGCCGGCCGAGCCGGAGGCCCAGCCGTTGTTGGTGGTTTCGTTGCTGGCGTTGCCGGTGTTGGCCGAGATCGAACGCAGCACATCGGCCACGGTGGCCTTGCCGGTCTGTTCCAACTGCTGGCGGCCGATCACCTGCACCGGGTTGGAGGCCTCGGTATCGGTGCGCTTGATGTTGGAACCGGTGACGCGCACGGCGGCCAGGGTGCTGGCGTCGCCACTGGCGTCGGCGGAGGTTTCGGCGGCGGCGGACAAAGGCGCGGCCAGAGCGACGGCCAGGGCCGCCACGAGCAGGGTGTGCTTGGGCATGACGATGTGGGGGGAGGTGGTAAGGGCGACGAAGTTCCGCAGTAGTCCATGCCTGGCCGGGGTTCGGCCAATAACATCTCTTCATACGGATATAAGAGAAATTATCATCTCTTCATCCGGATGGAAAGACTTAATTCACAAAAGCCCAACATCCGCTCAGGCCGGCCGGCCACCTGCGGCGTACAATCGCGCCATGGAAATCTTCAAAGTCTTCATGCTCGAGGCGGCGCACCGCCTCCCCAACGTGCCGCCGGGGCACAAGTGCGCGCGCCTGCACGGCCACTCGTTCCGGGTGGAACTGAAGGTCGAGGGCGAGCCCGGTGCGCAGACCGGCTGGATCATGGACTTCGGCGACGTGAAGGCAGCCTTCCAGCCGATCTACGACCGCCTGGACCATCACTACCTCAATGACATCCCCGGCCTGGAGAACCCGACCAGCGAGAACCTGGCGGTGTGGATCTGGAACGAACTCAAGCCCAGCCTGCCGGCGCTGAGCGAGATCACCGTGCACGAAACCTGCACCTCCGGTTGCCGTTACCGCGGCCCGGCGGCCTGATCAACCCATTGATCTGAAAGGTGTTTCAAAGGCGCCGTGGGCGCCTTTGTTATTTTTGTTGCATTGCCGCATCAACGGCGTATGCTGCATTGCATCAAGTCACTCCCTGATGCCCCATGGCCGCCGCCTTCAGCGATCGCTTCAGTGATGCCACCCGCCAGTTCGCCGCCGCGGCAACGCGTGCGAACCGGTTGGCATTGGAGAACGCGGAAAGCATGTTCGGCGTGCAGCTGAAGGTGATGGAGCGCAACCTGACCGCGACCGGCGGCTGGCTGGGCGAACTGGCCCGCAGCGACGACGCGGCCGGGATGCTCAACAAGGGCGCACAGCTGTGGCAGGACAACCTGCAGCGGCTGGGTCAGGCCCAGCAGGACGTGGTCGGTCTCGGCCTGGTGGCCGGCAAGGCGTGGTCCGAACTGGTGCAGGGCTACAACGAATCAACGGCGGACGCGAACAACCACTGACGCGACGCAACGCTCATTGCGTGGGTCCCTCCCCCCACGCAATCCGGACCCGGCAGATCCCTCCCTCTGCCGGGTCTTTTTTTGTCTGGCGTCCGGATACCGAAGTGCGTCTTCGTCCGACGTCTCTGCAGGCTGGAGGGCCCCGCCGGGGCGGGCAGGGGCCTGGACAAATGTCCCCCGGCGCCGGCCCTTGGCCGTCACCTCCTCCTTTACTTTGCCCAGACCCCTGCCTGCCCCGACGAGGCTCGGCTTACGGCAGGTAAAGCGCAGCGCTCGTGGCGCCTTTCAACGAGGCGCCGACGAACTCCGAACGCAGGGCGGATGCCCTTGCGTACGAAGTAAAGGGGGAGGTGACGGCCAACGGCCGGCGCCGGAGGACATTCGTACGCAAGGGCATCCGCCCTGCGCCACGCTGATTCAGTCCGCTGCACGCAATGCAGAAACGGCTCAACGCCCGCGATTGACGTGCCAGTGCTGGTGCCACGCCTGGAACATCAACACATTCCACAGGTGCGTGTGCCACTTGCGCTCACCCCGCAGGAACGCTTCCCAGATGCCGCGCACGCGTGCCGCATCGAAGCAGCCCTGGTTGCGCAGCAGCTGCGGGTCCAGCAGCGCCTCGGCCCAATCGCGCAGCGGGCCGGCCAGCCAGCGTGCCATCGGCGGGCCGAAACCGCGTTTGGGCCGGTACACCAGCGGCTCCGGCAGATAGCGTGCCAGCAGGTGCTTGAGAATGCGCTTGTGCTCACCGTCGTGATACTTCAGGTGCTGCGGCAGCCGCCAGGCCAAGCGCACCACTTCCATGTCCAACAGCGGCGCACGGGTTTCCACCCCGGCCGCCATGCCGGCACGGTCGACCTTGGCGAGGATGCCCTCAGCCAGATCCATACGGAAATCCAGCAGCTGGATGCGGGCTTCGGCCGGCAGCGCCGTGTCCTGCTGCTGGAAGATCGTCATCGGCTCGCGCGCGCCCAGCACCACCTGTGCCGGCTGCCGCCAGCGCGTCACGCGCTGCAGGTAGTGACCTTCCACGTCATTGGCGGCGACCTCGGCCACCAACGCACGCCAGCCGCCCAGGCGGCCACGCTCGACGTTCATGCGGTTGCCGCTGCGCCGCGCCAGATCGCGCACCCAGTCCGGCAGGCCACCGCACAGGCGCGCATTGCGCAGCGCGCGGCCATAGCTCGGGTGGCCGAAGAACAGTTCATCGCCACCGTCGCCGGTGAGCGCCACCGGCTTGCGCGCGCCCAGCAGTTCACTGGCCAGCAGGGTCGGCAGCTGCGAAGCATCGGCGAACGGCTCGCACCAGACCTGCGGCAGCCGCTGCAGCAGATCCAGGCCCTGGCGCGCGTCCATCCGGTGCAGATGGTGCTGCACGCCCAGATGCCGCGCGACCTGCGAGGCCCAATCGCTCTCGTCATGGCCGGGATCGTCGAAACCGACCGTCCAGGCCTCGATCGGCAGGGTCGATTGCGCCTGCATCATCGCCGTCACCAGCGACGAGTCGGTGCCGCCGGACAGGAACGCGCCACAGGCCAATGGCGAGTGCATGCGTGAAGCGATGGCCTTCTGCAGTACGGCTTCCAGCTGGTCTGTGGCCTGCTCAAGGCTCGGCGCCGGCAGCAGTGGTTCCTGTAATGCGCTCTGCATCGCATCGCGTGCGCACCAGTAGCGCGCCCCCCCCTGCGCGGCCTGGCTGGAGTAACCCGCAGCATGGTCGCTGAGATCGATGCGCAGCACCGCGCCGGCCACCAGCTTGTGGATGCCCCGGTAGATGGTGTGCGGCGCCGGCACATAGTCGTGGCGCAGCAGCAGGCTCAGCGCATCCTGGTCGATGCTCGGGGCGAAACCGGCAAAGGCCTGGAGTGCCTTCATTTCCGAGGCGAACAGGAACCGGCCCTGGTACCAGCCGTAGTACAGCGGCCGCTCGCCGACCGGGTCACGGGCCAGCCACAGCGCGCGCGACTCCCGATCCCAGACACTGAAGCCAAATGCTCCCTCGATGCGCGACAGCGTCCGCTCCACGCCCCATTCAACAATCGCCTGCAGCAGCAGCCGCGCATCGCTGCAGCTGCGTGGCAGATCGCGCAGCTGCGACTGCAGGTCGGCCCGGTTGTACAACCGGCCATCCAGGCACAGCACGTAACGGCCACAGTCCGAACTCAGGGGCTGCAACGGCGTATCGGTTGGCGCCCGACAGTGGCCCAGCGCCAGGCCGGCCTCGGCGTCGGTCCAGTAGCCGATGCGCCCCCGGCCGCGCTGCTGCAGGGCGCGCAGCATTGGCGCCAGCTGCTGCAGCAGGTGTTCGTCCTCGGCGGGCGGCAGCCAGGCCCCGACCACGCCGCTCATCGGGCACCTCCGCAGCGGCAGCGGCGGGACGGGTTCAGCAGGCAGGCGGCGGCGGGCGACATGGGAGCGACACGCGGAGCGGAGGAGACTCCATGCTCGGCCCGCCCCCGGCCCTGCGTCAGTCGCTTTGCTGTCAGCGATGGTCACCGTGCGTATCACGAAGGTAACGTTTTGTAACAGCATCAGGCTATGCTGGACGCCAAGTTGTTGCCAGGCCTGAGGCCCGGCCCGTGCGCCAGCAACCCCGGCTGAATGGCGCCCGCCCCCGGGACCCGGGCGGCCCGAAGGCTGGGATAGCATCGCCGCGCTCGTGCCGTGGCGGTACGTTTGCGTCCACGGAGGCCTTGAAAATGCTGGATATCGTACTGGTCGAAGACGATGCCCGCCTGGGTACGATGGTCAGTGACTATCTGCAGCGGCATGGTTACCAGGTCGCCCACGAGCGCAGCGGCGAGCGTGCGGTGACCCGGATCCTGGCTGAGAAGCCGGCCCTGGTCCTGCTGGATGTTGGTCTGCCGGACCAGGACGGTTTCGAAGTGTGTCGACAGATCCGGCCCCACTACGACGGCATCATCTGTGTGCTGACTGCCCGCACCGACAACATCGACCAGGTGCTGGGACTGGAGCTGGGGGCCGACGATTACATCGGCAAACCCATCGAGCCGCGGGTGCTGCTGGCCCGCCTGCGTGCGCACCTGCGCCGCCATCGCCGGGTCGAACCGCGCGACGGCAGCCTGCGATTCGGCGAGCTGAGCATCGACCCTTCCACCCGCAACGTCCACCTGCAGGGCAGCCTGCTGGAGCTGACCACGGCCGAGTTCGACCTGCTGTTCCTGCTGGCCAGCAACGCCGGCCAGATCCTGGACCGCGATGCACTGTTGCGCGGCCTGCGTGGCATCGCCTTCGACGGCCTGGACCGTTCGATCGATGCACGCATCTCGCGCCTGCGCCGCAAGCTGGGCGACAACCCTGAACAACCGGAGCGGATCAAGACCGTCCGTGGACGCGGCTATCTGTTCAGCCGCTCGGCATGGGGATGAAGCGCACGCCTTCGGCAATGCGCGGCCACGCCTTCCACTTTCTGCGCTACGGCATTGGCTTCCTGGTTGCTCACCTGCTGCTGATCGTGCTTGGCCTGTGGGCCTGGGATGCACTGCTGGAAGACCGCACCGAAGCCAGCCTGCTGGCCGAGATGCGCGGCACCCATGTGCTGCTGCAGCAACGCTTCGCGGAAACACCACGCGAGCAATGGCCCGCCCTGGCACGCGGGCTCGACGCTGACTTCGCCTACGCCCTGCGGATGGTGCCGCTGGCCGAGGCGGAGAAGGCGCTGTCGGCCAACCAGCGACCGCCGTTCAACAACGGCCGGGTGCAGATCGACCTGGAGCACATGCGCAGCCTGCAGCGGATCGGCGACAGCGACTACGCGGTGATGCTGGGGCCACTGGACGAAGCGCTGCCGGACGAGGGCTGGCAGGACAGCGAAGTGTCCGGCGTGGCGATCCTGCTGCTGATCCTGATGGTGGCAGTGGCACTGCCGATGTACGTGATGGTCTACCGCCTGTGGCGCGATGTCTCGCAGCTGGCCCAGGCCGCCCGGCAGATGCGCGACGGCCAGCTGGATACCCGCGCGCCGCGCGCCGGAACCGCGCTGGTGCGGCCGCTGGCCAATGCCTTCAATCACATGGCCGAGCAGCTGCAGCAGCTGCTGGAAAGCCAGCGCGTGCTGGCCCAGGCGGTGGCGCACGAAGTCCGCACGCCATTGGCGCGGATGCGCTTCGGCCTGGCCGACCTGGAGGACACCGCGCTCGACGATGTGCAGCGCGATGCGCTGGGCGGGCTGCGTACCGATGTCGATCGGCTGCAGCACCTCACCGATGCCGGTGTCGAGTACGCCGCGCTCGGCCGCTGTCACCAGCTGACCCGCCAGCGCCTGCAGCTGGCGGCACTGGTACGTGGCGTGGTGGCCCAGTTCGCACCGCTGCCGATGCCGGTACAGCAGGTGCTGTCGCCGGCAGGCCTGGTCAACGTCAACCGGCACATGCTGGAACTGGCGCTGCGCAACCTGCTCGGTAATGCCCTGCGCTACGCACGGCGGCAGATCCGTATCGCCAGCACGGTCAACGACGGCTGGCTGTGCCTGCAGGTGGAGGACGATGGCCCCGGCATCGCACCCGAATTGCGCGGTCAGGTGCTGCAACCCTATGTGCGGCTGGATCCGGGCAGCCCCGGGTTCGGCCTCGGCCTGGCACTGGTGCAGGTGGTGGCCGACAAGCATGGCGGCCACGTTGAAGTAACCGACTCCGAACTGGGCGGTGCCTGCATCCGCCTGCACCTGCCGCTGGAAAGCGGCGGTGCCGTGGAGAGCGAGACGACCTGCTAGACCGCGGGTTCGGCACGCGGCAAGGCAAACACGAACAACGCGCCGCGCTCGCTGTCGCGCAGTTCGATCCGGCGCCCGTGCAGCTGCACGATGCGCTGCACGATCAACAGGCCCAGCCCGCCGTTCTCGCCGCGCCGTGCTCCCAACGCAGCCGGTGCCTGGAACAACTGGTTTCGCAGCGCTGGCGCCACCCCGGGGCCGTCATCGGCCACGCTGACCTCCACGCTGTCGGGCGTCGCACGCAGGCGCACATCGATCCGGCCACCTTCCGGCGCATGCCGCAACGCGTTGTCGAGCAGGTTGGTCAGCACCCGCTCGACCAGGCCCAGGTCGGCCCGCACCAATGGCAGGCCCGGCGGGAACTCGGCGTGCAGGCGCTGGTTGCGCGCCTGCGCGGCCAGCTCGAACTTCTGCACTACGTCCTGCAGCAGTTCCGGCAGCGCGAACACTTCCCACTCCAGGCGCACTTCGCCATGTTCCAGCCGCGCCAGCTCGAACAGCGCACGCGCAAGCCGGCCAACCTTGGCGCTCTGCGCCAACGCGATACCGAGGTAGCGGCGGCGCTCATCCGGCGACAGCGTAGCGTCCTTCAACGCCAGCGTTTCCAGATAGCCGTGCAGCGACGACAATGGCGTGCGCAGGTCATGCGAGATGTTGGCCACCAGTTCGCGCCGCTGCAGGTCCTGCTGGCGCAACTGCTGCCATTGCTCACCCAGCCGCTGCGCCATCTGCGCGTGTGCGTGTTCCAGGATCACCAGTTCGTCGCGCTCACCTGGGCGCAGCGGCTCCGGCGGCGGCAGCGGCGTCGGCGCATCGATGTCGAAGGCCTGGATGCGCCGGGTCAGCCGCCGCAGTGGGCGGGTCACCCAATAGAACGCCACCAGCCCGGCCAGCAGGCCGAGCCCCCCCACCAGCACGACCGACCACAGCGTGGTGTTCCATTGGCTGCCGGCGGCGAGATCGTCGGCCAGCATCTGCCGGTGCTCGCCCACCAGCACCACGTACACATAGCCGGCCTGGCGGCCCTGCACGATCAACGGTGCGGCACTGAACACCTTGCGGCCGTCCGCGCTGCGCGGGTCATCGCCCAGGATCGGCAACGGCGCACCGGCCAGCAGGCGACGCAGTGGCGCCACGTCCACCCGGTTGCGCACCAGATGCCCACTGGGCGCATCGTGGCCGAGAATGCGGCCTTGGTCGTCCAGCAGGTAGACCTCGACGCTGGGATTGACCGCCATCAACTGGCCGAACAGCGCGCGCACCGCCGCATCACGCATGCCGCTGGTATCCATCAGCTCGCTGCGCTGGGCGATGTGCTCGGCCAGGCCCAGCGACAGCCGCTGCACCACCTCCTGCTCGTGGCGGGTATTGGCACGCATCTGCAGCGCCAGCAGTGCCATGCAGCACATCAGCATCAGCGCGGCGATCACCGCCGCCAGCTTCTGCCACAGGTTCGGTTTGATCATGTCGCCGCCCCGGCCGGGTCGACCAGCTTGTAGCCGCGCCCCCACACCGTCAGCAATCGCCGTGGATTGGCCGGGTCTGGCTCGATCTTGCTGCGCAGGCGGTTGATGTGGGTGTTGACCGTGTGTTCGTAGCCATCGTGCTGGTAGCCCCAGACCTGGTTGAGCAGTTCCATGCGCGCGAACACCTGGTCCGGATGACGGGCGAAGAACAGCAGCAGGTCGAACTCACGCGGGGTCAGTTCCAGCGCATTGCCGTTCACCGAGGCGGTGCGCGCCACCGGGTCCAGTTGCAGGCCGCCCAGTTCGATTGCGCCGGCGTCGATGCGTGCGCTCTGCGCCATCGCCTCGGCACGGCGCAGCAATGCGCGCACCCGTGCCACCAGTTCCGGCATCGAGAAGGGTTTTGCCAGGTAATCGTCCGCGCCCAGTTCCAGGCCGACGATGCGCTGGGTTTCGCTGCCACGCGCGCTGATGATGATGATCGGCACATAACGCGCCATCGCGCGTGCACGCTGGCAGACCTGCAGGCCGTCCACGCCGGGCAGCATCACGTCCAGCACCAGCGCATCCCACGGGCCGTCCTGCTCGAGCAGGCGCAGGCCGGCGTCGCCACTGGCGGCATGGGCGACGTCGTAGCCCTCATCGCCCAGATGCATGCGCAGCAGGTCGGCAATGTGGGCATCGTCTTCGACGATCAGCACGCGTTTGGTGGACATCGGCAGCTCGGGGCCAGTGGGGAGGCTGGCTGCATTGTGGCGCGGGATGGCTGCCGATACCTCACGAAAAATTGAATCCTGCGTGAGGATTCGTTGACCCGGGCAGGCGCAGCATGGCCCCGTCGCCCCTTCCCGGAGTCCGCCATGTCCCTGTCCCGCCGCCATCTGCTGGGCCTGGGCGGTGTTGCCACCGCCGCCGGCCTGCTCGGCCTGGGGGCCTGCAGCCGCGCCGCCCCGGCGGCCGCTGAAGCGCGCCCGCCGCGACAGTTCGAAGTCATGCACAGCGATGCGCAGTGGCGCCAGCAACTGACCCCGGCGCAGTACGCGGTGCTGCGCCAGCAGGCCACCGAGCGCCCATACAGCAGCCCGCTCAACAAGGAACACCGGCAGGGCACCTTCGCCTGCGCCGGCTGTGCGCTGCCGCTGTTCTCATCGTCCACCAAGTTCGAGAGCGGCACCGGCTGGCCCAGCTTCTGGGCGCCGCTGCACAACGCCATTGGCGAAGACCGCGACGTCACCTTCGGGATGCTGCGGGTAGAGGTGCACTGCCGCCGCTGCGGTGGCCACCTCGGCCATGTGTTCAACGACGGCCCGCGCCCGACCGGGCTGCGCTACTGCATGAACGGTGCGGCGATGGTGTTCGTTCCCGGCGCCACGGATGGCACCGCCGACGGCTGGCGGGTGCCGGTCGGTTCTTCTCCTGTTTCCGGAGCCTGACCATGCTGCTGTTGCTGCTTGCTTACCTGGGGGGCGCATTGACCCTGCTCAGCCCCTGCATCCTGCCGGTGCTGCCGTTCGTGTTCGCGCGTGCCGACCGTCCATTCCTGCGCAGCACGCTGCCGTTGCTGCTGGGCATGGCACTGACCTTCACCGTGGTCGCCAGCCTGGCCGCGGTGGGCAGCCAATGGGTGGCGCAGGCCAACCAGGTCGGACGCTGGATCGCCCTGCTGTTGATGGCGTTGTTCGCGGTCGCCCTGCTGTGGCCGCGACTGGCCGACCATCTTCTGGCGCCGTTCCAGCGCGTGGGTGCCCGCTTGAGCGCGCGTGCCGATGCGGCGGATGCCGCGGGGCACGGCGGCGCGTGGACCTCGCTGCTGATCGGCATCGCCACCGGCCTGCTGTGGGCACCCTGCGCCGGGCCAATCCTCGGCCTGGTGCTGACCGGTGCTGCCCTGCATGGCGCCAGCGTCGGTACCAGTGCGCTGCTGCTGGCGTATGCGCTGGGTGCGATCACCGCACTGGCGCTGGCGGTGTGGGTGGGCGGCCGCGTGTTCCGTGCGCTGCAGGCGCGGCTTGGCCTCGGCGATGTATTGCGCAAGGTGTTGGGTGTGGCGGCGCTGCTGGCCGTAGTGGCGATTGGCCTGGGATGGGATACCGGCCTGCTGACCCGCCTTTCGACGGTCAGCACTGCGCGCATCGAGCAGGGCTTACTGGACGCGGTGCCCGGTGCGCAGCCAGCGGCACCGCCGATGATGATGATGGCCGGTGCCAACGCCGCGGCCGATGCACCGTTGCCGGTGGAAGGCACCCTGCCCGCGCTGGACGGCGCCACCGGCTGGCTCAACAGCCCGCCGCTGACGAACCAGCAGCTGCGCGGCAAGGTAGTGCTGGTCGATTTCTGGACGTACTCCTGCATCAACTGCTTGCGTGCGATGCCGTTCGTGCACGAATGGGAACGTCGCTACCGCGACCATGGCCTGGTGGTGATCGGCGTACACACGCCAGAGTTCGCCTTCGAACGTGACCCGCGCAATGTGATGAAGGCCGTGCAGCAGCTGAAGGTCGAGTACCCGGTGGCGCTCGACAACCAGTACACGATCTGGCGCGCGTTCAACAACCGCTACTGGCCGGCGCAGTACTTCGTCGATGCGCAGGGCAACATCCGCGGGCACCAGTTCGGCGAAGGCAACTATGCGCGCTCGGAACAGATGATCCGTCGCCTGCTGACCGAAGCAGGCCAGACGAATCTGCCACCGCCGGCCGATCCGGCCGCCGCCGATCTGAAGGGCGTGGCCGCGCAGGCCGACATGGGCAATCTGCGCTCGCCGGAAACCTATCTGGGCCACGCCCGCGCCGAGCAGTTCGCCTCGCCCGGCGGGCAGCGCAGCGATACCGCGTTCGACTACACCATGCCGGCCACGCTCGCGTTGAACCAGTGGGGCCTGTCCGGACGCTGGACCGTCAGCGACGAGGACGCGCAGCTGCAGCAGGCCGGTGGCCGCATCGCCTTCCAGTTCCATGCGCGCGACCTGCATCTGGTGCTGGCGCCGGGCCAGGGTGGAAAGCCGGTGCGCTTCCGCGTGCTGTTGGACGGCAAGCCGCTGCCCGCCGCCGATGCCGGCAGCGATGTCGGTGCCGATGGCAGCGGTGTGGTCGACGAGCACCGCCTGTACCAGCTGATCCGACAGCGCGGCACGATCGGCCCGCACCGCTTCGAGATCGAATTCCTTGACGCGGGCGTGCAGGCCTACGCCTTCACCTTCGGTTGAACCGGGAGCACACGATGAAACTCTCCTTTGAACAAGGCATCGCCGCCGGTGTTGCAGGTCTGGTGGCCACGGCGTTGATCGCCGGTGTGCTGCTGGTCGAGCATGGCGCGGCCGCGGCGCCGGTCGAAGCCAGCGCGCAGACCCAGGCACTGCCGACACCCACCGGCGATGCGGCGTTCCGCGATGACGCGACCCACGCCAGCGTGGTGTTCGCCGGCGGTTGCTTCTGGGGCGTGCAGGGCGTGTTCCAACACGTCAAAGGCGTGAGCAATGCGGTGTCCGGCTACATCGGTGGCAGCGCTGCCAATGCCCGCTATGAGCGGGTCAGCAGCGGCCAGACCGGTCATGCCGAAGCGGTGAAGATCGACTACGACCCACGCCAGGTCAGCTACGGGCAGTTGATGCAGGTGTTCTTCTCGGTGGCGCACGACCCGACCCAGCTCAACCGCCAGGGGCCCGACCACGGCAGCCAGTACCGTTCGGCGATCTTCACTGATGACGCCCGCCAGCAGGCGGCCAGCCGCGCCTACATCGCCCAGCTCGGCCAGGCCGGCAGCTACCGCGCCCCGATCGTCACCCAGCTGGTCAGCGGCCAGCGCTTCCATCCGGCCGAGAGCTACCACCAGAACTACATGACGAACTACCCGCAGGCGGCCTACATCCGCTACTACGACGCACCGAAGCTGACCGCGCTGGGCAAGCAGTTCCCGGCGCTGTACCGGCGCGAGGCGGCGCTGGTGCCGATGCGGTAGCCGGCATTTCCCCTTGGGCTGGCCGACG
>NZ_JAOCLC010000089.1:0-16196 GCF_029845105.1 Stenotrophomonas sp. GD03654
GGCAGCGCTGACCTTCAATGCTGCGGCATCGACGCGGGTCACGCCCTTGATGCCCTTGGCGGTGGTCACCGCCTTGTCCTTCTCGGCCTGGCTCGCCACGGCGCCACTGAGGCTGACCACGCCATTCACGGTTTCCACCTTGATTTCAGTGCCCGGAACGTTGCTGCTGGCCAGCAGATCGGCCTTCACCTTGGTGGTGATCCAGGTATCGGTTACCGGCTCGTTGGAGTCGTGGCGATCAGCATGGGTCGCCGGATGGGTGCTGGTCGGCGGGCTCTTTGCGGCCGGATCCTTGGCGAATGCGGCGGAGGAAGACAGCGCCAGGCCCAGAGTCAGGGCGGAAGCAATCAGCGTACGGGTGGTATTGCTCATCGTGTCGTACTCCTGTGGTGTGTGCTGCCAGTCTGGACAAGCGCACGTGGAGCAGGCGTGGCGTTGCGGTCATGCCGCCGTGAATCGAAACGTTTCCAACGGCAACGGTTCAGTTTTGGTCTGCCACGGCCCGTCGTTTACCCTGCCCTTCCCACTGCCGGAACTCTGCCATGCGCCCCGACCTGCAACTGGCCCTGATCGGTTATGGCCTTGCCGGCCGCGTCTTCCATGCACCGCTGATCCAGCACACGCCGGGCCTGGTGCTGCACAGCATTGTCAGTTCGCAACGCGACACCCTGCTGCGCGCGTTCAGCGACGTACACGTGCGCGCTACGCCGCAAGAGGTGTTCGACGATCCAGCAGTGGATGCGGTGGTGATCGCCACACCGAACCAACAGCACGCCCCGCTTGCGATCGCAGCGTTGGCCGCCGGCAAGCACGTGCTGGTCGACAAGCCATTCGCGCTCGATGTCGCGGAAGCAGAAACGGTGCTGGCTGCCGCACGCGATGCCGGACGCATCGCCACCGTGTTCCAGAACCGGCGCTTCGATGCGGATTTCCTCACCCTGCAGGCGCTGCTGGCCGAAGGCACGCTCGGCGACGTGGCCGAATGCCACGCACACTTCGACCGTTACCGCCCGCAGGTGCGCGAGCGCTGGCGCGAACAGGACGGCCCGGGAAGCGGCCTGTGGTACGACCTTGGCCCGCACCTGCTGGACCAGATGCTGGTGCTGTTCGGCTGGCCCGAGGCGGTCGATGCCGATCTGGCCGTACAGCGCGAAGGTGGTACCGGCATCGACTACTTCCACGCCGTGCTGCACTACCCACGGCATCGCGCGATCATCCATTCCGGTTCGCTGGTTGCAGCGCAGACGCCGCACTTCAGCGTGCATGGCAGCAAGGCCAGCTGGATCAAGCACGGTCTGGACGTGCAGGAGGCACAGCTACGCCGAGGCGTGGCACCCGGTGCGCCGGGCTGGGGGATCGACCCGCGGCATGGTGAGCTGGTGCGCTGCGACGCCGAGGACAATGTGCAGCGCAGCACTGTGGACAACCGGCCGGGCGACTACCGGCGGTTGTATGCGCAGTTCGCGGCGGCGATGCATGGCGATGGCGAGCCAACGGTGAGCGCGGTACAGGCGCTGCAGCTGATGCGGTTGCTGCAGGCCGGCATGGACAGCGCGCGTGAAGGCCGACGGGTCGCGTTGGACTGACCAGTAGATCCACGCCATGCGTGGATGACGTGGCAACGATCGGAGAAGGCTTTTGTAGCGTCGAGCCATGCTCGACTGGCTGCATGGGGTCAGAGCCTTTTCCTTCAGAAAAGGATCCGACCCCGATCTGCCTGGGGTCGGATCCCTTCGGCAACGCCGAAGGGCTCTGACCCCACCGCGGTGCTTACGACTTCTTGATGGCGTGGCCGCCGAATTCGTTGCGCATCGCCGACAGCAGGCGGTCGGTGAACGAATTGGATTCGCGCGAGCGCAGGCGTTCCAGCAGCGACAAGGTGATCACCGGTGCCGGCACGTCGAGTGCGATCGCTTCGGCCACGGTCCAGCGACCTTCGCCGGAATCCTCCACGTACGGGGCGATGCCATCCAGCGACGGATTGCGCTTGAGCGCTTCGGTGCTCAGGTCAAGCAGCCAGGAACGCACCACGCTGCCGTGGCGCCAGACTTCGGCCACCTGGGCCAGGTCCAGCTCCATCTCCTGCTTGCGCTCCATCAGCGCGAAGCCTTCGGCATAGGCCTGCATCATTCCGTACTCGATGCCGTTGTGGACCATCTTGGTGAAGTGGCCAGCACCGGACGGGCCGACACGACCCCAGCCACGGTCTTCGGCCGGTGCCAGCGTGCGCAGCAGCGGTGCGATCTGCTCCACCACCGCCGCTTCGCCGCCGACCATCAGGCTGTAGCCTTCCTGCAGCCCCCACACGCCACCGCTGGTGCCGCAGTCAACATAGCCCAGGTCGTCCTCGGCCAGCGACTTGGCACGGCGGATCGAGTCCTGATAGTTGGAGTTGCCGCCGTCGATGACGATGTCACCCTCGGCCAGGTGCGGGGTCAGCTGGCCCAGCGTCTGGTCGACGGTCTCGCCGGCCGGCACCATCAGCCACACCACGCGCGGTACCGGCAGCGCAGCCACGGCAGCTGCCAGCGAATCCACCACGTCCAGGCCGGCCTCGGCGGCGCGCTGGCGGGCGCCTTCGCCCGGGTCGTAGCCAACGACGCGGTGGCCGCCGCGATGCAGGCGCTGGGCCATGTTGGCGCCCATGCGGCCGAGGCCGATCATTGCAATGTCCATTGTTTCACCTTCATTTGGGGTCTAGGGTCAGGCTGCCTGGCCTGCCGGTAGCCGCGCAGTGGCGCAGCTGCGCCTCGCGCCAACGCCGGTAGAGCGTGGTATGCAGATTGTGCACCGCCAGATCGATCGAAAACGGCGTTCGTGGGTTGCGATCAAGCAGGCGGGCGACGTGGTAGCCGATGGGACGTATACCGCGTGGGTGCACATAGATCACGAACTGCTGGTAGAACGGATCGTCCAGCAGCTGGTCCATGCGTGCCAGCGTGGCGTGGTAGCGCGGTTCCAGCCGTGCACGAAGGTCCGCATCGCGCTCGAACAGCAGGCGCTCGAAGTAGCGCTGGCCGATGCGGGGGATGCCCTGCGCGAGTTTCCAGAGTTCGGCATTGCGCTGGTCGTACCAGGCCAGCCCACCGTGCATCGCCAGTGCCTGCGCAGCGTCCGCCCCCACATCGACCACCACGAAGTTCTCGGCCTGGTTGCTCAGGTCGTCCAGCATGCCCTTGTCGTACACATGCTCGATGAAACCAGGCACACCGACGAACGCCTGGCGCCCCATCGCCGAGGTACGCACTGCCTTGCCATCGGCGAAGAAATCGCCGGCATGCGCGCCAAGCAGGATGCTGTCGGTCCCATGCAGGGCGAGGAAGGTGCCGATCGACAGCTCATCCGCAGCGAACTCCGTATCGAATGCTGCATCGCCATACAGCTCGCGCTGGGTGGCCAGCTGCGCGACCTGGCGACCGACACCACATTCGGCACGCACGGCACCGCTGTAGAACGCCTGCAGCGCCTGGCTGTTGCCTGCACTGGGCACGAAGCCGCGGCCGAAACTGCGCGTGCGCTGCCAGCCTTGCGCGCGCGGCCCCTGCAGGCCGAAGCCGATCCAGCCCAGCTGCGGGCCGGAGAAGCGGAAGGTGGGGTTGGCCTGCAATGCCGAGGCTGCACGGTGCGTGGCTGCGCCCAGCTGGAAGGCATAGGCACAGACCGTCGCAGGGTCATCCAGCAGCTCCTGCAGCACTGCCTGGCGGGCCGCAGCGGGCATTCCGGCCGGCCACTGCACGCGCAGATCGCCCGCCGCCTGTGCTTCAGCCAGCGACGCGCGCGTGCATACCGGACCGCCATGCACCTGGGGTGTACTGACCATGGCCTCGTCGAAGCGCCATCCCAGCCGCTGCAGCAGGCCTTGCCTGCAGTCCGGCACCATGGACGCACTGCCCAGCGCAGGCGCCAGCAGCAGGGCCACGCCGATCAAACTGGCGCGCACCCTCAACCCTGGTCCGTGCTGGCCGGTGCAGGTTCCGGTGGTGCGGCCGGAGGTGGTGCGGGTGTGCCTGCAGTCGCCGGCAGGTACTGCTGCAGGCGCTGGAAGAAGCGCTGATAGAACCCGGCATCGGTGACCGTGCTGCTGGCCACTTTCACCAGCGAGTCGTCATTGCTGCCGAACGGCAGCGACACCGAGCCCAGCGCACCGACGCCGACACTGGCTGACGTTGGGCTCTTCTTCAGCGCATAGCGGTCCTGTACCGCGCTGACGAATACCAGCGTCTGGCTGCCACGCGGCGCGCAGGAAATGCGCAGCACCAGCTGCTCGTGGTCGTCTTCGCGCGGCTGGAAGTTCTTGTTGCCCTCCACCTGCGCTTCGTCGGAACGGGCGATGGCGTAGCCTTGGCTGAGCAGGGTGCGCCGCGCCGCTTCGCAGGCGTCGCCCGGGCGACCGTCGACCGTACGCGAGAACGTGTCGCCGGAATCGAAGGATTCGCGCAGCAACGTGCTGTCGGCGGCGCGGCCACCACAGGCCGACAGGATCAGGGCGCTGCCAAGCGCCACAACAGCACTGGAAAGACGGGAGGCCCGCATGGGTACTCCTGCGAGGACGTTGCCGCCAAGGGTAGTCCCGCGGCCGTGTGCGGCAGGTCGAAGCCAGCATGACCGGGTCACGCCGTTGCTGCCGGTTCATGCACGTAAAGGGGACGGAGGGGATTAAGTCGTTTCTGGCACATGGCTCGCCGGGCATGGCCCGGCGCTACCGGGACGGAGGCGCCCAAACGAAAAGGGGCCGGCAATGCCGGCCCCCCGAATACACACGCGTCCTGCCGGCTCAGTCGGCCCAGCGACCGGCGCCGGTGGACTGCGGCAGCACCTGTGCCGACAGCGGGCGGTCATTGGCCAGCAGGTTCACGGCGTCGGCCAGGATCGAGGCCGACTCGCGCAGCAGCGGGTCCGGACGCTTCTCGGCAGCCTTCTCGCGCGCGGCATCCTTGACGATGTCACGCTCGTTGCCGGTCAGGCCGTCATCGCTGCTGTCATCGGCCAGCGGGTCCAGGGCCAGGCCCAGTTCCTTGCGCTGCACCTGGCGCTCCTTGCGCTGGGTGTCCTGGCGCTCACGCTCGGCGCGGCGGGTGGCCTCGTTGAGCGAGATGTACTTCTTCGCGGCCTCGGTGCGGAACTGCTGCACGTCTTCGTTCCACCACTGGAACTCCTTGTCAGTGGCGATGCGGGTGTCGTGGCGGGTTTCCAGCTTCGGCAGCAGCGGCGCGAAGTTGCCGTACTGGGTGTGAGGCACGGCGGCGATGCGGGTCCACGGCAGCGCGTTGTCGTAGGTGCTCTCACCGAATTCGGTGGCATCGACACTGGCCGGGAAGGCCAGGTCCGGCACCACACCCTTGTGCTGGGTGCTGCTGCCGCTGATGCGGAAGAACTGGGCAATGGTCAGCTTGACCTGGCCGAAGCGCTGGGTCTCGCCGCTCGGCCAACGGTCGAGGTCGACGATGTTCTGCACGGTCCCCTTGCCGAAGCTGGTCTCACCGATCACCAGGCCACGGCCGTAGTCCTGGATGGCGCCGGCGAAGATCTCCGACGCCGAGGCCGAACCGCGGTTGATCAGCACTG
Source organism: Stenotrophomonas sp. GD03654 (assembly GCF_029845105.1). Taxonomy (NCBI): domain Bacteria; kingdom Pseudomonadati; phylum Pseudomonadota; class Gammaproteobacteria; order Lysobacterales; family Lysobacteraceae; genus Stenotrophomonas; species Stenotrophomonas sp. GD03654. Next base: position 5,566 of record NZ_JAOCLC010000089.1, read on the forward strand.
CCAGCGGGCCATCCCACGCCACGCCCTGGTTGCGGTCGCTGTTGACGGTGACGCGGCCACCGGACTCACGCACCTGCACCACCGGGCCCTGCTCGATGAACAGGCCGGTCAGTTCGATGGCTTCATCCAGCGAACCACCGCCGTTGTTGCGCAGGTCCAGCACCACGCCATCCAGCTTGTCGTTCTTGAAACCGGCCAGCAGCTTGGCCACGTCGCGGGTGGCCGAGGCGTAGTCGGCCGCATTGCGGCGACGGCCTTCGAAGTCCTGGTAGAAGGTCGGCAGCTTGATCACGCCGATCTTGCGCGCCGGCTCACCGTTGGCGGCCGGGATGGTCATGGTCTCGCCCTTGGCGGCCTGTTCGGCCAGGCGCACCTTCTGGCGGGTCAGCACCAGGGTGTGGTGCTTGCCGTCGGCACCTTCGGCAGCCGGAATGAATTCCAGCTTGACCTGGGTGTCCTTGGCGCCACGGATCTTGGCCACGACATCGTCGATGCGCCAGCCGATCACGTCCTCGACCAGACCGGACTTGCCCTGGCCAACGCCAACGATGCGGTCACCCGGCTTCAGCGTGCCGTCCACTGCGGCCGGACCACCGGCAATGATCTCGCGGATCACCACCACATCGTCCTGGCGCTGCAGCTGCGCACCGATGCCTTCCAGCGACAGCGACATCGCCTGGTTGAAGTTCTCGGCGGTGCGCGGGGTGAAGTAATCGGTATGCGGATCAACCGCGCTGGTGTACGAATTCATGAAGAACTGGAAGACGTCTTCGCCCTTCAGCTCGTTGACCGACTTCTCCAGCGTCGCGTAGCGCTTGTCCAGCGTCTTGCGGATGTCGTCCGGCTTCTTGCCGGCCAGCTTCAGGCGCAGCCAGTCGTTCTTGACCGATTTGCGCCACAGCTCATCCAGTTCGGCGCTGCTGGCCGCCCACGGCACCTTCTTGCGGTCGTATTCGAAGCGCTCGTCGGTGGTGAAATCCGGCTCCTGCTTGAGCAGCTTGCGCGCATAGGCCACGCGCTCGCCGACGCGCTGCTTGTAGACCGCGAACACCTGAAACGCCGGCTCCAGCTCGCCGCCACGGATGGCCGAGGAGATGTTGGCTTCGAACGGCGCGAAGCGCGCCACGTCGGCCTGGGTGAAGTATTGCTTGCCGCCGTCCAGCGTCTCCAGGTAGCGCTTGAACACGTCCTTGGAGGTGGCCTCGTCCAGCGCGCGCGGGCGGTAGGCGTAACGGCTGTCGGACAGCAGGCCGTACACCAGCTTGGAGGTAGTCACCTGATCGGCGGTGGCCGCCGCGGGCAATGCGGGCGAGTCGGCCTTGGCCGCCAACGCCAGCGGCGCAACCAGCGCCAGGGCCATCAGGAATGCGGGGGCTTTGAATTTCATTGACGTGCTCGAAGGCGCCTTGCCAAGGGGGAGACTGCGGGGTGTTAGGACACCACGACAGTGCCGAAAGTTGCCGGGTTTGTCACCCGGCCGCGCTCGGTGGAAAACCAGCCTAGCCGGGCCGGTGTAGCAAATTGTGAATGCAGGCGAAGGCGTGCGGACCAACGATCCGCAGCCACCAGGATGGTGGTGACACCCATTGGCAGCGCCGGGCCATGGCTGGCGAAGGCGTACGGACCAACGGTCCGCACCCACCTCAGGAAATGCCGGCGCCCTTGGCCTGTACGTCGGCGTGGTACGAAGAGCGCACCATCGGGCCGGAGGCCACGTGGCTGAAGCCCAGCTCGTAGCCGTAGTCTTCCAGCGCCTTGTAGTCCTCGGGGGTCCAGTACTTCAGCACCGGGTGGTGGTGCGCGGTCGGCTGCAGGTACTGGCCGATGGTGATCATGTCCACGTCATGCGCGCGCAGGTCGCGCATGGTGGCCTTGATCTGTTCGAACTCCTCGCCCAGGCCCAGCATGATGCCGCTCTTGGTCGGCACCTCCGGATGCTGCGCCTTGAAGTTCTTCAGCAGGTTCAGCGACCACTGGTAGTCCGCGCCCGGACGCACGTTGCGGTACAGGTCCGGCACGGTTTCGATGTTGTGGTTGAACACATCCGGCGGGTTCTGCGCCAGGATCTCCAGCGCGCGCTCCATGCGGCCCTTGCCACGGAAGTCCGGGGTCAGCACTTCGATGCGGGTGCCCGGCGACTTCTCGCGAATGGCGGTGATGCAGTCGACGAAGTGCTGGGCACCGCCGTCGCGCAGGTCATCGCGGTCGACGCTGGTCACCACCACGTACTTCAGGCCCATGTCGGCCACGGTCTGGCCGAGGCTGGCCGGTTCGTTGGCGTCCGGCGGCTTCGGGCGGCCGTGGGCCACGTCGCAGAACGAGCAGCGGCGGGTGCAGACCTCGCCCAGGATCATGAAGGTGGCGGTGCCGTGGCCGAAGCACTCGTGGATGTTCGGGCAGCTGGCTTCCTCGCACACGGTCACCAGACGGTTCTCGCGCAGCTTGGCCTTCAGGTTCTGCACGGCATTGCCCGAGGGAATGCGCACGCGGATCCAGGACGGCTTGCGCAGCACCGGCGCGTCGGCGAACTGCACCGGCGAACGGTTGATCTTGTCACCGCCCAGCTGCTTGACCCCGGCCTGCAACGGCGCGGCGGACGGAGAGTCGCCCTGCACGATCTGCAGGGGAATGGAACGGGCGGTGGTTTCAGTCATGGCAGTTCCGGGGGGCGGTCAGGCGGCCGCAGAAAGATCAGGCAGTTCCGGCGTGTGCTGCAGCAGCAGGCCGAACTGGCGGGCCAGGTGGTCCAGCAGCACCGGCTTGACGGCATTCATCCCGGAGGGGCCGCCCAAGTCTACCACCGAGGTCACCTGCAACCCCTGATAGCCACAGGGGTTGATACGGTGGAAAGGTTCCAGGTCCATGGACACGTTGAACGCCAGGCCATGGAAGGTGCAGCCGCGTCGCACGCGGATGCCAAGCGCGGCAATCTTGGCGCCACCGACGTAGACGCCCGGGGCGCCCTCGCGGCGTTCGGCGCCGATGTTCCACTCGGCCAGGGTGTCGATGATGGCCTGCTCGATGCGACACACGTAATCGCGCACACCGATGCCCAGCCGCGGCAGACGCAGCAACGGATAGACCACGATCTGGCCGGGGCCGTGATAGGTCACCTGTCCGCCGCGGTCCACGTGCAGCACCGGGATCTCGCCCGGCGCCAGCACGTGCTCGTCCTTGCCGGCCTGGCCCAAGGTGAACACCGGGTCGTGCTCGACCACCCACAGCTCGTCGGCGTCGGCATCGCTGCGCTGGTCGGTGAAGCGCTGCATGGCCCGCCACACCGGCTCGTAAGCCTGACGGCCGAGGTCGCGGACCAGGGCCGGACGCGGCGCGCGGTCCTCGGGGGCGGCTTGGGCCGGGCAGTTGTCGGCTACAGCGTCCACTTCACTTCCGGGTGGTCACGCAGTGCCTGGTGCGCCAGGTCGTACTGTTCGCGGCTCTCGGCCTTGAACACGATGCGGACGGACACGTACTTGCCGTTGGACGAATGCTTCCAGCTGATGCGCTCATTGACGACATCAATACCGGCAGCCAGCAGCAGGCGGGGAAGCTCGTGCTCCAGGCCGCGGTTGGCCGGGCCCATTGCGCTGAGCTCGAACTGGCCGGGGAACTGGAAGCCGTGGTCGGGGTTGTCGGACTTGATTTCCATGGACCCATTATCGGGCCGCAGGGCAACAAACCCAAGAGTATTCATCAAAGTCAAAAGCGGCATAGGCGAGCCGCTGCGTTGCAGACGGCCTCCGCACTTGACGGAGCCGGCCCTTGCAGGCCGGTCCGGCAGGCGACGCGTGCCGGCACGGAACCGGCACGCGGGCGGCTTACTTGGCCGTTTCCATCAGGGTGGAATTGACCCAGCCCTTGTTGCCCATTTCGTCTTCCACTTCCCACATGGTGCCTTCCTTGACGCCGGTGGGGTACAGCAGCATGCCCAGCTCCAGCGAGCGCACCGGAGCGCCGGTGCCCTTGGCATTGGCCAGCAGGCGGCCGGCCTTGAGCATGGTCACAGCCTGGCCGGCATTGGCCGCCGAGGCATTGGCCGGCAGACCACCCAGCTCGGCCACCATGTTGGTGTAGGCCTGCAGATAGGCCAGGGTGATCACCTGGCCGATTTCGGTATTGGCATAGCCACCGACGCCCATTGCGCCGATGCCGCCACCGCCGAACAGGCCACCACCGGCGCCCCAGCCCAGATCGGTCTTCTTGGAGTTGCCCTCAACGATGGCCACCTGCTCGGAAGAGCGTACGTCGGTCAGGGTCAGGGTCACATCCGCGGTCTTGCTGCGGAAGTTCAGGCCGCCGACCACGGCGCCGGCCTTGCCGCCGATCAGGCCACCCAGCAGGCCACCAATGGCGTTGCCGCTGGCATTGCTGTTCTGCGAGATCAGGTCCGGCACCAGCACGTAGTCGGCGGCGCGGATCTGGCCCTTGCCGATGTTGGAACGACCACGCAGCTGGCCTTCGCTGGCCAGCGCGCGCTCGGCCTGGGCTGCGGCCATGCCGACGCCACGGTCCACCAGCGTGAAGCACTTGGATTTGTTGACGAAGACCTTGATGAGCTTCGAAGGCGCCGGCAACTGCTGGCCGGTCCACCAGTTCACCACGTCTTCCGGCTCGATCACCGAGATGGAACCCAGCGGCTTGGTGCAGACCGGAATCTCGGCCTGGCCCTTCTTGCTCTGTTCCTGAGCCGAGGTGCGGCTGTTGGCGAAGCTGTCGCGCAGACCCGCCGACGCCGGGGCACTGACGGCCACCAGACCGGCACCCAGCAGCGCGCAGGCCAGCACATGGGCGAGCGAATTCGATTTGTTCATATGAGTCATCCAGCACTTCGCCGACGGCGAAGCACAATCCATGGGTTGAGAAAGGGTCTGGGACCTGAATCCTTTGGCGACGCCCCCCAGGCGTCGGCGCAGAGAATAGGGCATGGACGGCCCCAACCACAACCGCAGCTGACTGAAGATGCTGATGCCGACACGCGTGGTCCGATCCCGCCACTCAACACCGCGCGATCCCGACCCACCTCATGTATCGCATTGTGTCAGGTGGACAATGTTGTTTTCGGAACAGACAAGTGACCGCCGTGTAGTCGTTTCAACCGCCGCCTGGGGGTACCGTGTCGCGGCATAAAACGACAAAAGAATCCGCCCCACCCATGAGCCCCCCTTCCCAACGCCGCCTCACGGCCCTCGGGCTGTCCGGCCTGCTCGCTGCCGCCCTCCCGCTTGCCGCCCAGGCCGCCGAACAATGTGGTCCGGACGCAATGCGCGACCACCCACCGCAGATCAACTTCCGCGTCGACAACGACCTGTTCGGTGGCCGCCACCAGGACCAGGGGTACACCAACGGCGCGCAGCTGACCCTGGTCTCGCCGAACCTGGTCGACTACACCGACGACCCGTGCCTGCCGCGCATGGCACGCTGGGTGAACCAGTATCTGGAAGGCCTGCACCCCGGCAGGTTCGAACAGCAGAACATGATCTTCAGCATCGGCCAGGGCATCTTCACCCCGACCGATCCGGCCCGCCGCGATCTGATCAAGGATGACCGCCCCTATGCCGGTGTACTGATCGCCAGCTTCGGCTTCAACGCGCGCAGCGGCGACCGCCTGCAGACCACCCAGCTGACGCTGGGCGTGGTCGGCCCGTGGGCCCAGGGCAAGCAGGTGCAGGACGCGGTGCACAACATCCTGGGCGACAAGAAGTTCGAGGGCTGGGACAACCAGCTGCACAACGAGCCGCTGTTCATGCTGACCCACGAGCGCATGCGCCGCTGGCCGGCCGATGCCAGCATCAATGCCGGCGGCTGGGGTTGGGATGCGATCAGCCACTACGGTGGTGCGATCGGCAACCTGGAAACCAAGGCCAATGCCGGTGGCGAAGTGCGTTTCGGCTGGAAGCTGCCCGATGATTTCGGCAGCACGCCGTTGCGTCCGGCCGGTGAGAACACGGCGCCGACGCGTGGCGGTCGCCCCAATGGCTGGTCATGGCACATGTTCGTGACCACCGACGCGGCGTGGATGATCCGCGACATCACCCTGGACGGCAACACGTTCCGCAGCAGCCACAGCGTGGACAAGCGCCACGTGGTAGCCCAGGGCGGCTACGGCATGGCGCTGATGTACGGCCGCTGGAAGTTCGCGGTAGCGCGCTACCACAGCACCCGCGAGTTCTACGGCCAGCGCGAAGCCCCCGTGTTCGGCAGCTTCACCATCAGCCGCTCGCTGTAAGCGCCATTTGTAGAGTCGAGCCATGCTCGACTGCATTCAACCTCAGTCGAGCATGGCTCGACTCTGCAAAACGGAAAAGGCCGGCATTCGCCGGCCTTTTCCGTTCACCACGCCAGGGCGTGGATCATTCCGATTCCCACCACATCCAGAAGCTGTCCCACAGGCGCTTGAAGAAGCCAGCCTGTTCGACGGCGGCCACGGCCACCAGCGGTGCCTCAGCGATGACCTTGCCATCCAGGGTGACTTTCACGGTGCCGATCTGCTGGCCGGCGGTGAACGGTGCTTCCAGGGTCTTGGGCACGTCGATGCTCGGCTTCAGGTCGTTGTAGCGGCCGCGCGGCACGCTCACCAGCATCGGCTGGGCCACGCCCAGCTGCACCTTGTCGGTGGTGCCCTTCCAGACCTTGTGCTCGGCCACGGCCTTGCCCGGCTCGTACAGGCGGTGGGTCTCGAAGAAGCGGAAGCCCCAGTTCAACAGCGCAAGGCTGTCATCGGCACGCTGCTTCTCCGACGCACCGCCCAGCACAACGGCAATCAGGCGCTGGTCGCCACGCTGGGCCGAGCTCATCAGGCAGTAGCCGGCTTCGGAGGTGTGGCCGGTCTTGATGCCATCGACGCTGCCATCGCGCCACAGCAGCAGGTTGCGGTTCGGCTGCTTGATGTTGCCGACCTGGAATTCCTTGATCTTGTTGTACGCGTAGGTTTCCGGGTAATCACGCACCATCGCGCGGCCCAGCAGCGCCAGGTCGTAGGCGGTGCTGTGGTGGCCCTGCGCGGTCAGGCCGTGGGCGTTGACGAAGTGCGAGTCCTTCATGCCGATCTTGGCGGCGTAGCTGTTCATCAGCGACGCAAAGGCTTCTTCGCTGCCGGCCACGTGCTCGGCCAGGGCAATCGCGGCGTCATTGCCGGACTGGATCGCCATGCCCTTTTCCATGTCTTCCAGGCGTGCAGTCTGGTTGACCGGGAATCCGCTGTAGCTGCCGTCGGTGCCGGCGCCACCTTCGCGCCAGGCGCGCTCGCTCATCATTACCTGGTCATCCGCACGGACCTTGCCGTTCTTGACCTCGGCGGCGATCACGTAGGACGTCATCACCTTGGTGATGCTGGCCGGAGCCAGCTGTTCGTGGACGTTCTCGCCAGCCAGTACCTGGCCGGTGGCGTAATCCATCAGGACCCAGGCCTTGGACACGCTCGGCGCCGGGGCCGGCGGAGTGGCGACGGTAGCCGGGGCGGCAGCGGCGGCGGCAGGCGCCGGCGTGGCCGGGGTCGGCAGCGGGGTCTGGGCGGAAGCCAGGCCCACCACCAGGGTGGCGGCCAGGGCGGTGGCGGCGGAACGGAAATTCATTGGACAGCAGGCTCCAGGGGACGGCCGGGAATGGAGGGTGGAACGTAACGGCCATTGTAGGCCGGGGGAGCATGGGCCGGCAGCACCGGCCCGGGCGGATCAATCCTTCACGATCTGCGGCGAACCCAGGCCCAGACCGGCGATGCGGCCGGCAAGTTCCGCGGCACTGGCATGGTCGCTGGCGGGAACGCGCAGGCGGAACAGGGTGCGGCCACCGGCGGCGATGTCGCTGATGGTCGCGCCGACAATGCCGGCGGCATTGAGCTGCCCCATCGCACGGTTGGCGTTGTCGCGGTTGGAGAAGCTGGCCACCTGCACCATCACCGCGCCTACCACCTGCTGCGACAGGCTGGGGGTGGCCGGTGCGGTGCGGACGGGCGCCGGCGCAGCGGCGCGCGGCGTGGTGCTGGCAACAGCCGCCGGAGCCGGCGCGTACGGCGCGCTGCGCACCGGCGGTGCACTCGGCGGCAGGCTGCTGACCGCCACATCCGGCACGGTGCTGGCCACGCCCTGGGTGGTGGCCGGCTGGCCACGCGCCGGGGCGCCATCGGTGGGCAGGCGGTTGACCAGGCGATCGATATCGCTGTCGGCGGAAGCACGCGGGGCCGCAGCCGGCCGCGCGCTGGCCACGGCGGTGGTTGCCGCCGCTTCGGCAGCACGACGCTCGCGACGCGACGGCTTCTGCGCCATCAGGTTGCTCTCGCCCGGCTGCAGCGCGCGCACTTCGACGTTGCCGGTGCCGCGCTGGGTGATGCCCAGGCGCACGGCGGCGGCATAGCTGAGATCAACCACGCGGCCATCGTGGAACGGGCCGCGGTCGTTGACGCGCACGATCACCGATTCGCCGTTGTCCAGGTTGGTGACGCGGGCAAAGCTGGGCAGCGGCAGCGTCTTGTGCGCGGCAGTGAACTGGTACATGTCGTAGACCTCACGATTGGAGGTCAGGCGGCCGTGGAACTTGGCCCCGTAGTACGACGCGGTGCCGCGTTCGACATAGTTGCGGGTGTCGTCGAGCACCTTGTAGGACTTGCCCAGCACCACGTACGGGGTCTTGTTGCCGATCGCCGAGCGCTCTTCCGCGGTCACTTCCGGTTCGGGGATGCAGGCCACGTTCGGAATGTAGTCCGGCGTGCTGTCACGCACGCCCGGCTTGTACAGGCCACCGGCGGTGTAGTTGCCGCGGGTGCTCAGGTCTTCCTTGGCGGCCGCATACGGCGAACCTTCCGGGCAGTGCGCCGGGCGCGAACCACGGCCCTGCACCAGCGTGCCACTGGACTTGCCACCATGGCCGGCCGTGGCCGGCTTCTTCGGCGCGCTGCTGCAGGCAGCCAGCGCGAGGACGATCAAGCCTGGGACCAGCCATCTGATGTTCATGCCGGGGGCAGCTCCTGTCCGGCGATGGCCTGGGACAACTGGAACACGGCCATCGCGTACATCTTAGAGAGGTTGTAGCGGGTGATCGCGTAGTAGTTCTGGAAGCCCAGCCAGTACTGCTTGCCGGTGCTGCCTTCCAGGGTGATCGGGGTGGCGGTGGCGCCCGGCTGCACCGGCGCGCTCGGCTGGTAGCCGCGCTGGGCCAGGTCAGCCAGCGACCAGGTCGGCATCCATTCGGTCGGATTGAACTCCTCGCGGCCCGGCGCCAGCGTGGCCGGAACGGCCACCTGCCCGCCACGCACCCAGCCGCCCTTCTTCACGAAGTAGTTGGCGATGGACGAGAACACGTCGTCGTAGCTGGTGAACAGGTCGCGGCGGCCATCACCGTTTCCGTCCACGGCGTAATCGAGATAGCTGGACGGCATGAACTGGCCCATGCCCATCGCACCGGCATAGCTGCCCTTGAGCGTGGTGATGTCCAGGTCTTCTTCGCGGCCCAGCTCGAACAGCTTGGCCAGTTCATCGCGGAAGAACAGCTCGCGGCGTACTTCGCGCTCCAGCTTGGCCGGGTCGCCGCTGCGCGGGTAATAGAACGCCAACGTGTACAGCGCATCAAGCACGCGATGGCTGCCGGCATTCTTGCCGTAGCTGGTTTCCACGCCGATGATCGCCACGATCACTTCGGCCGGCACGCCGGTGCGCTGCTGCACGCGATCCAGTTCGGCGCGATGCTGGGCCAGGAACGCACGGCCGCCATCGATGCGTGCCTTGCTGATGAACATCGGTCGATATTCATTCCACGGCTTGACCCGTTCGGCCGGGCGCGACATCGCGGCAATGATCGGCTGGCGCACCTGCGCCTGGTCGAGCACGCTGCTGATCTGCTCCGGCTTCAAGCCATAGCGCTTGGCGGTATCGGCAATGAAGCGGGCCCGCGCGACTTCGAACGGTACCGGGGTGAGATCGACAGGCGGCGCGGTGGCAGCGGCGGCTTCGGGCGCGGCCTCGGCCGGGCCATGAGCCCTGGCGGCGGGTTGGCGCGGCGTACTGCTGGCCTGGGGCGAAGACGGTGGGGACTTCGGCTGGGTCGCGCAGGCGACCAGGCCGAGGGTGAGCATGCAGGCCAGAGTGCGTCGAATCATCGTCGCAGGTTAGCAGGTCATGGATGAATTAAAACCCCTAACACCATGAATCACAACGATTTGCCTGCGTTCAGCGGGAAATGTGAAGACGTCGTGATCAGGCTTCCCCATTCAGATAGAGGCTGCCGGTTGCGTCCCCATCCCCGCAGACGCAACCGGCGACCGGATCCGGTCGGTACCTGCGCGGCTGCCGCTCCCCAGTGGCAGTACCCCGCGCTCCCTGTACCCGTTGGATCAGTACTGCTTCCCGCCCGGCGCCCCCTGCGCTGCATCGATTGACGGCGCCTGTGCCGAGCGGGCCGCCATTGTGCAGGCCGATTACGACAAGTCCATTGATCAAGATCAACGCGCTGTAAAAATGTGAACCAGCTAACATTTTTTGCGGACTTTGGTCAGCGGGTGTGCTGCCGTGCATCGTTGTGAGAACGCTTCCACAACGGGCGTTGCGCAGAGTCAGGAAGTTTCCGGCCAACGGCGCAGCCCCTCGTGGGTGGAGTGGGTCGCTGAAAGCAGAAGCCGCGGGTGGGCCGGTCGGGTTGGGTAC
>NZ_JAOCLC010000090.1:0-15840 GCF_029845105.1 Stenotrophomonas sp. GD03654
CCACTCGCGCGGCCACCGCCGATATCAGCGCCCACCACGAGGGGCTCCGCCGTTGGCCGCCCCTACGGCAGCGCGCGCGCCAGCATCGCCGTCAGCTCCAACCCCGCCGGCAGCGTCCCGAACGCCAGCCCATGCTCCCCCTCCAGCCGGCTGCGCACGAACGCCTCCGCCACCGGGCTTCGCGCACGCAACAGCAACGCGGCCTGCAGCAGCAGCGCAGTACGCTCGCAGAACAGCCGCGCCTGCGATTCTTCCGGTGGCGGCGCCGATGCCCAGCGCTGCAATGCCGATGCGTAGCGCGCGTCACGGTCTGCCACCGACGTCAGCTCATCGCGCAACGCCGCCATCGCCTCCGGTTCACGCGCCAGCGCACGCAGCACATCCAGGCACTGGATGTTGCCGCTGCCCTCCCAGATCGAATTCAACGGTGCCTGCCGGTAGAGGCGCGGCAGCATCGACTCCTCCACGTAACCCGCACCGCCCAGGCACTCCTGTGCTTCATTGACGAAGGCCGGCGCGCGCTTGCACAGCCAGTACTTGCCCAATGCCGTGCCCAGCCGCGCCATCGCCGCTTCGTTGGCATCCACACCGGCGCGATCCACCGCGCGTGCGATGCGCATCGCCAACACCGTGGCCGCTTCCGACTCCAGCGCCAGATCAGCCAGCACGTTGGTCATCAGCGGATGCTCGACCAGCAGCTTGCCGAAGGTGCGTCGATGGCGTGCGTGGTGCAGCGCCTGCGCCAGCGCCATGCGCATCTCCGCGGCTGCACCCAGCATGCAGTCCAGGCGGGTCATCATCACCATACCGATGATGGTGGCCACGCCGCGCCCCTCTTCGCCCACGCGCCATGCCTGTGCGCCACAGAACTCGACCTCGCTGGAGGCGTTGGCCCAATCGCCGAGCTTGTCCTTCAGCCGCATCAAACGGAACGCGTTGCGGTCGCCATCGGCCAGCCGGCGCGGCATCAACAGGCAGGTCAATCCGCCCGGTGCCTGTGCCAACACGAGGAAGCCGTCGCACATCGGAGCGGAGAAGAACCACTTGTGGCCCACCAGGCGATAGCGTTCGCCATCGATCGGTTCAGCACGCGTGCTGTTGGCACGCACGTCGGAACCACCCTGCTTCTCGGTCATGCCCATGCCCAGGGTGATGCCGGCCTTGTCCGTCACCGGCACATCGCGCGGGTCATAGACCGGCGCGGCGGCCTTGCGCGCCCACTCGGCCAGATGGGGCTGGGACTGCAGCACCGCCACGGCCGCATGGGTCATGGTCAAGGGGCAACTGGTGCCAGCTTCGGCCTGGTGATGCAGGTAGCTCAACGCCGCACGTGCCACGTGTGCGCCGGGCTGTGGCTCGTGCCAGGACAATCCAGCGACACCGTGCGACTTGGCCGTACCCATCAGCTGGTGATAGGCCGGATGGAACTCCACCGTATCGATTCGGTGGCCCTGCGCATCATGCGTGCGCAGGCGCGGGCGATCACGGTTGGCGTCGAAGCCGATCCGGTACAGCTCGTCCCCCGCCAGTGCGCCATAGACCGCCAGGCGCGGCGCGAAGCTGCCGGCCCCTTCGCGCTGCACGGCGTCCATCAACGCCACGTCGTCGGTCCACAGTTGTCGCCCTGCAAACGGCGGCGGCTGGTTCAGCACCACATGGGTTTCATACGGCGCATTGCTGCTGAAGCTGGGTCCACTCATCCGGTCCATCCTGGCGCCAAGAAGTCTGCGGCCCGATTGTGCCGCATCGCCTGCCAAGCCCGTGTTCAGGCCGGTTCTCACCCTCTGCACGAGACGCAGGCCACAGTGACCGCATGGCAGACAACGATGATCTGGTGGTGCTGCGACCGGAGGGGCTGTACTGCGCCGCTGGCGATTTTCATATCGACCCGTGGCGACCGGTAGCGCGCGCGGTCATCACCCATGGTCACGGCGATCATGCGCGCCCGGGCATGGGCGAATACCACTGCAGCGACGGCAGCCTGCCAATCCTGCGCTGGCGCCTGGGTGATGTGCCGGTGCAGGCGCACGTCGAGGGCGTGCCGTTCCGCCTGGGGAAGGTGCAGGTATCGCTGCACCCTGCCGGCCACGTCCTCGGCTCTTCGCAGGTGCGCATCGACGACGGCCGGCAGGTCTGGGTAGCCTCGGGCGACTACAAGCGCCAGCCCGACCCGACCTGCGCGCCGTTCGAAGTGGTGCCCTGCGATACCTTCATCACCGAAGCCACCTTCGCCCTGCCCATCTACCGCTGGCCGGACACGCCGGCAGTGGCGGCCGAGATCGTGGCGTGGCGCCGCGAATGCGAACAACGCGGCGAGGCTGCGATCCTGCTGTGCTACGCGCTCGGCAAGGCACAACGCGTGCTTGCCGAGCTGCTGCCGCTGGACGACCGCCCGGCCTGGCTGCACGGTGCCATCGCCAATGGCGTCGCCGTCTACCGGCAAGCCGGCGTGCCGATGCTGGAGACACTCACCGTGGCCGAGCAGGGCCGCCAGCCTGATGCCGCCGGCCAGCTGATCCTCGCCCCGCCCTCGGCTGCGGGCACGCCCTGGATGCGCCGCTTCGGCCGCCACCAGCTGGGCTTCGCATCCGGCTGGATGCAGTTGCGCGGCAATCGGCGCCGCCGCAATGTCGATCGCGGTTTCGTCATTTCCGATCACGCCGATTGGCCAGCGCTGTTGCAGACCATCGAACAGACGGGTGCGCAGCGGGTGATCGCTACCCATGGCAATACCGATGCGTTGATTCCGTTCCTGCGCGAGCGCGGCGTGGCGGCCGAAGCCTTCCGTACCGATTTCGGGAGCGAGGAATGAAGGCCTTCGCCGCGCTTTACCAGCGCCTGGATCGCAGCACCGCGACGCTGGACAAGCGTGCAGCGCTGGTCGATTACTTCCGCCAGGCAGGTGCACACGACGCGGCATGGGCGCTGTACCTGCTCAGCGGTGGCAAGGTGGGCGGTGCACGCCGCAAGATCGCTGCCAGCGGTGAACTGCGCGCCTGGATTGCCGAGGAATCCGGCTTGCCCCCATGGTTGGTGGAAGACAGCTATGCGCAGGTAGGTGACCTGGCCGAAACGCTGACCCTGCTGCTGGATGATCCATCGCAGCCAGCCGTCGACCGCCCGCTGGCCGAATGGATCGAACAGCATCTGCTGGCGGTGGCCAATCAACCTGAAGAAGTGCGCCGTGCGGCGGTCGTCGCAGGCTGGCAGCAACTGTGCAGCGGCGAACGCCTGGTGTTCAACAAGCTGCTGACCGGTGCCCTGCGCGTAGGCGTTTCGCAGCGGCTGGTGCAGCAGGCGCTGGCCGAATGGTCCGGTCTGGACATCGCACGCATCGCCCAGCGCATGCTCGGCGAGTGGGTACCCTCGCCCGGGCTGCTGGGCCAGCTGCTGTCGCCCGATGAGCTTCCGCTGGACCGCCAGCAACCCTACCCGTTCTTCCTCGCATCGCCACTGGAAGGTGAACCTGCCGAACGGCTCGGCCCGATCGATGACTGGCTGCTGGAATGGAAATGGGATGGCATCCGCCTGCAGCTGCTGCGCCGACGTGGCGAAGTCGCATTGTGGTCACGCGGCGAAGAGCGGCTGGATGGCCGCTTCCCCGAAATCGAACAAGCGGCGATGGCGCTTCCCGATGGCTGCGTGCTGGACGGCGAGCTGCTGGCCTGGGACGAGGCCACCGGCCTGCCGCGGGCCTTTACCGCGCTGCAGACCCGCATCCAGCGCCGCAAACCCGGTGCAGCCACCCTGCGCAACACGCCGGTGCGCGTGCTCGCCTATGACCTGCTGGAACTCGATGGCGCGGACCTGCGCGAGCTCCCGTTGCAGGAACGGCGCATGCGGCTCACCGCGGTCATCGGTGCCCTGGATGATGCACGGATCCAGCTGTCGCCCGATGTTGCCGCCGGCGACTGGCCGCAGGCTGCAGCGATGCGCGAGGTGGCGCGCGAGCGCGGCGTGGAAGGGTTGATGCTGAAGCGGCGTACGTCTCCTTACCAGGCCGGGCGGCGACGCGGCGACTGGTGGAAATGGAAGGTCGATCCACTCACCATCGATGCGGTGCTGCTGTACGCACAGGCCGGCCACGGGCGACGCAGCACGCTGTACACCGACTACACCTTTGGCGTCTGGGACGGTGACACGCTGGTACCGGTGGCCAAGGCCTACTCGGGCCTGGACGACAAGGAGATCCTGGCACTTGATCGCTGGATCCGCGCCAATACCCGTGAGCGCTTTGGTCCGGTACGCAGCGTACGCGCCGAGCAGGTCTTCGAGCTGGGCTTCGAAGCGGTCAACCGGAGTACCCGGCACAAGTCCGGCATCGCCGTGCGCTTTCCACGCATCCTGCGCTGGCGGCACGACAAGCCTGCCAGCGAGGCCGATCAACTGGCCAGCCTGCAGGCGCTGGCGCGATGACCCGCAGCCAGGCGCTGCGCCGGCTGGAAGCCTGGTTTGCCGGTCGTGGCTGGCGTTCCCTGCCGTTCCAGCGCGCAATGTGGCGGCATTACCTTGCCGGTGAATCCGGGTTGCTGCACACGCCCACCGGCAGCGGCAAGACGCTGGCGATGTTTGGCGGCCCGCTGCTGCAGGCCATGATCGACCCAGCGCCTTCGCCCCGCCGCGCCAGTGCGGTGCGCTCGCTGCAGGTGCTATGGGTGACGCCTTTGCGCGCATTGGCAAGCGACACCGCACGCGCACTGCAGGCCGTGGTCGATGGATTGGGGCTGGGATGGCGGGTCGGCCTGCGCAGCGGTGACGCCAGCAGCCGCGAACGACGACAGGCGCGCGAAGGGCGCATCGACGTGCTGGTGACCACGCCGGAGTCGCTGGCACTGCTGTTGAGCTATCCGGATACGCTGCCGCGCATGCGCCAGCTGCGCTGCGTGGTGGTGGACGAATGGCATGAGCTGCTGGGCAACAAGCGCGGTGTCCTGCTGCAGTTGAATCTGGCCGTGCTACGCGATGCCACGCCTGCATTGCAGCTGTGGGGGCTGTCGGCAACGCTGGGCAATCTGGAAGAGGCGCGCGACGTGCTGCTGCCCGGACAGCCCGACGCGCCGATCGTGCAGGGCGTGCGCCCGCGCGCGATCAGCGTGCGCAGCCTGCTGCCTGGCCCCGGCGAACGTTTCCCCTGGGCCGGGCATCTGGGCCTGGCGCAGCTGCCGCGGGTGCTGGACGCATTGATGCGGGCACGCAGCAGCCTGTTGTTCACCAACACCCGTGCGCAGGCAGAACTGTGGCATCAGGCACTGGCCGCGGTCTGGCCCGAGGACCAGGACACGCTTGCGCTGCACCACGGCTCGCTGGATCCGGCACTGCGCCAGCAGGTGGAAGACGGACTGCGAGCGGGCGCGCTGCGCTGCGTGGTGGCTACGTCCAGCCTCGACCTTGGCGTGGACTTCCCCGAGGTTGAACAGGTACTGCAGCTGGGCAGCCCGAAAGGCGTGGCGCGCCTGCGCCAACGCGCCGGACGTGCACGCCACCGCCCGGGTGCCAGCGGCGCCATCCTGTGCGTGCCCAGCCATGCGCTGGAACTGGCCGAGTACGCCGCGGTGCGCCGTGCCTTGGCCGAACGCGTGGTCGAAGCACGCAGGCCACTCACGCTGTCGCTGGATGTGCTGGCCCAGCATGCGGTCAGCCGCGCCCTGGCCGGTGGCTTCGACAGCGATGCGCTACTGGCGCAGGTACGGCGCACCCACGCCTTCGCATCGCTCGGCGAAGGTCAATGGCAGGCGGTACTGACCTTCATCGTGCAGGGCGGCCAGGCGCTGGCCCAGTACCCCGATTTCCACAAGGTCGTACGCGATGACGACGGCTGCTACCGCATGCATGATCGCCGCCAGGCACTGCGCCACCGGTTGTCGATCGGCACCATCAGCAGCGATGGCAGCGTGCGCGTGCAGTTCCTGCGCGGTGGTGGCCTGGGCGCCGTGGAGGAGCAGTTCGCCAGCCGGCTGCGCCGTGGTGATCGCTTCCAGTTCGCCGGGCGCCTGCTGGAACTGGTGCAGCTGCGCGAGATGACCGCCTTCGTGCGGCTGGCACGAGGGCGCGGTGAGGGTGTCGTGCCGCGATGGCAGGGAGGTCAGTTGCCGCTGTCGATGCCGCTCGGCCGCGAACTGGAGTGGGTCCTGTCCGGTGCCGACGACAGCGCGGAATCACGCTGGCTGGCTCCGCTGTTGGCTCTGCAGGAACAGGTGTCCGCACGCCCCGGGCCGGACCATCTGCTGGTTGAAGACGTGCGGCGGCGCGACGGCCAGTTCCTGTTCGTCTATCCGTTTGCCGGCCGCCACGTTCACGAGGCACTGGCCGCGCTGCTGGCGCTGCGGCTCACGCGCCGGCAGCGCAACAGCATCGGCTATGCAGTGAACGACCACGGCCTGGTGCTGGCCCCGGCGCAGACGGTCGATCTGGAGGCGCAGCAGTGGCGGGCGCTGTTCACTGCTGATCAACTGCTCGACGATCTGCGTGCGGCGGTGAACCTGGGCGAGCTGGCGCGACGCCAGTTCCGAGGCATCGCTCGCGTCGCCGGGCTGCTGGTTCCGAGCCTGCCCGGTGGCATGCCGCGTTCGCTGCGCCAGCTGCAGGCCTCGGCGGGCCTGCTGTACGACGTACTGCGCGAGCATGATCCCGACCATCTGCTGCTGGCCCTGGCCGAGCGCGAAGTACTGTACGACAGCCTGGACTTTCCCGGACTGCAGCAGGTACTGGAACGAATCGGCATGCGCTTGCTGTCGGTACAGCGCCCTTCATCACTCACACCACTGGGCTTCCCACTGTGGGCAGAGCGGCTGCGCGGGCAATTCAGCAACGAAGACTGGCGCAGCCGCGTGCAGCGCGCCGCACAACAGCTGGAACGCCGCCATGGCCGATGAACTGCCGCTGCTGCTGGCCGGCGAGCCGTTCATGCTGGTCGGCGCGCGCGCCATGTACTGGCCCGCACGGCAGGCACTGCTGATCGCCGACCTGCACCTGGGCAAGGCCGACGTGTTCCGCCGCGCCGGCATCGCGCTGCCCGCTGGCGGCACCCACACAGACCTGCAGCGCCTGCAGTCAGTGCTTGACGCGCACACCTGCCGCGAACTCTGGATCCTTGGCGACATCCTGCATGGGCCCGCACATCGCGCCGCGTGGTACCAGCAATGGTTGGCATGGCGCGAGCGCAATGCCGCGCTGGACGTGCATGTACTGCGCGGCAATCACGACCGGCAGCTCCCGCATGCGCAGCTGCAGGTCCATATCCACGATGAGGTACGGCTGCAGGCGTTCCTGCTTCGCCATGAGCCGATTCCCGATGCAGCGTTGCACGTGATCGCCGGTCATCTGCATCCGCAGATCGCCTTGCCGCCGTTGCGGCGGCGCTTCCCTGCGTTCTGGCTGCGCGAGCGCATGACGATCCTGCCCGCATTCTCCGCGTTCACCGCTGGAATCACGCCCGTACCTGCCCACAGCGAGCGGATGATCGCCTGTGTGGAGGATGGCCTGGTGGAACTGCCCGTGCGGTGAATCAGGCTGGGCGGACGCTCAGCGCCGGCATCAGCCGGAAATCAGGCGTGTCATCGTCACGCCGCCACGGCAGGGCCTGGATGGCCACCAGCATTTCCTGCGCACAGGCCCGGATGCGTGCGTGATGCTCGGGCGATGCATGGCTGATCAGGCTGCCGACATGGAATTCGAATACGTCCTCCAGTACGTCGGGCTGGTCCTCATGCAGCATCTGCAGCAGTCCGCGCAGCTTGCAGATTTCCGATTCCAGCTCCTCGACCGCGAACAACATGGCATCCTCCTCTTCAACATCAGCGGCGCGTCCGGGCCGCAGCAGGCCGCAACGGCGGCGCCACCCGGGCCACGCGCGATATCGATCACGGAAAGGAAAACGGGCGACGCGGCTGTCGCGTGCTCCCCTCTTCTCGCACATCTGCGGTGAGGCAACCGTTAATTCACGTGACGGCAGGCCTCACGCGCTGGCAGTTGCGCCGATGATGCGGGGCGGTTCGGCGGCCGTTGCCAACGCGTCGATGAAGGCCGGATCCAGTGCCAGCGAGCCGAACCAGCCATGCTGCGTGCCACTGAGAACGCGCAGCATGTGGCCACGACCACCAGGCAGGCGCCCCATCGGCCCGAGCAGTACATCACGCGCCTTTGCCCAGGCATCGCGGTCAGACTGGAACAGCGGCGTCAGCCAACGACTCCAGCGCTGGTACACCGCCACATGCGCGCGTCGCTGCGCCTGGTAGGCCTGCAGTGCCACCGCACCGCCGCCATGGCTGCGCACGGCATCGCGCAGCGCCAGTGCATCGAGCAGCGCCATGTTCACCCCCTGCCCCAGCTGCGGGCTCATCGCGTGCGCGGCATCTCCGGCCAGTACCATGCGACCCTGATGCCAACGCGTCATCACTGCATCGCGATAGATCGCGCGCGCCATCTGGCCGGGGGCGCGCAGATGGGCGAAGCGCGCAGCGGCCTGCGGCCACAGCGTGTGCAGTTCCTCCAACCAGGCGGGCATGCCATCGCTCTGCCAACGCTCGAAGTCGGCACGTGGCAGGCTCCAGAAGAAGCTCAGGCGTGGCGTGTCATCACCGGGCCGCGTACCGACGGGCAGCAGGCCGATCATCTTGCGCGCAGCCACATAGCGTTGGCGCAGCTCCCGCACGTGTGGCCAGTCCTCGGCCGGCAGCAGGCACCACAACGCCCCCCACGGATACACACGGTCCAGCCCGGCACCGCCTGCGATGGTGCCGCGCAGCGTTGATGCAGCGCCATCGGCGACCACCACCAGATCGAACGGGCCGTGCATGCGCCCTTCGCTGTCGCGCAGGCGGCCCTGCTCGGCATCCACTGCGGCAATGGTGACGCCGGCATGCAGCTGGCCCACCCCCGCACGCGCTTCGTCCAGCAGCGAGAACAAGGCCCCGCGCTGCATGCCAAGGCCGTGCAGGCGCGTATCCAGGCCGTCGTAGCGCATGTCCATCACTGCGCGTTCGCACGGCGTATCGCCATACAGGCGGTGCACCGGCGCGGCATGCGCGCGCACTGCATCAAGCAGGCCCATCTGCCACAGCACCTGCAGGCCGCTGGGTTGCAGCAGGAAGCCGGCGCCAACCGGTCCCGGCGTGGGCACGCGTTCGAAAATCTCCACCTCGTGGCCGTCACGGGTGAGCAGGATGGACACTGCCTGTCCAGCGGTGCCGTAGCCGATCACGGCAATACGCAGTCGTTCCGTCATGGCCGCATTGTGCCCGAGCAGGGTTGCGATGGAGAAGGGAGTCCGCACACGGCATCCACGCGTGGCGTGGATCTGCTGCCCCCCAAAAAAAACCCCGCCGAAGCGGGGTTTTCAACGCACTGTCGAGTGGATCACTCGGCCGGCGTGATGTTCGAAGCCTGGGCACCCTTGGGGCCCTGGGTCACGTCATAGGTGACACGCTGGCCTTCCTGCAGGCTGCGGAAGCCCTTGGAGTTGATGGCGGAGAAGTGCGCGAACACGTCGGCGCTGCCATCCTCCGGCGAGATGAAGCCAAATCCCTTGGCGTCGTTGAACCACTTGACGGTACCGTTCGGCATGGTGATGCGAGACCTTATGCAATGAATGGGTGGTGTACGCTGAACCCGCGCACAAGCTGAGTATGCAAAGCTTGCACGGGGAAGACAATCACCCCCGCGCCAATTCGCCCACCAGTTCCGGAAGTCCGTTGCTTGCCGCCTGCACGTTGGCCAGCACTTCGGCCATCGTAATCTCCTCGCCATCACCACACCCGGCAGCCCAGTTGGCGATGATCGCCAGGCAGGCATAATCCAGCCCCAGCTCGCGTGCCAGCGCGGCTTCCGGCATGCCGGTCATGCCCACCAGGTCGCAGCCGTCGCGGCGCATCCGGGCGATTTCAGCGATGGTTTCCAGGCGCGGCCCCTGCGTTGCGCCGTAGCAGCCACCGTCATGGACCGTGACGCCGGTCACTTTGGCCGCGGCCAGGATCTTGCTGCGCAGCATCGGCGTGTACGGATGGCCGAAATCGACGTGGACCACGTCGGTGCCTTCTTCTTCACAGATCGTGCTGATTCGGCCCCAGGTGTAATCGATGATCTGGTCCGGGCAAGCCAGAACGCGCGGACCGAAGTTCTCGGTGATGCCACCGACCGTGTTCAACGCCAGCACGCGCTGCGCGCCCAGCTGCTGCAGCGCGGCAAGGTTGGCGCGGTAGTTGATCTTGTGCGGCGGCAGCGAATGCCCCTCGCCGTGCCGCGCCAGGAATGCCACGCGATGGCCGAGCAGCGTACCGACGCGCACCGGGCCGGACGGGCGGCCGAAGCGGGTGTCGACCTCGTGGGTCTGCACGTCGTCAAGCTTGGCCAGGTTGTAGACACCGGTACCGCCGATCACGGCCAGGGCGATCTGTTGCATTCGAAGCACTCCATGAAAAGACGAACGCCGGCACCCGAGGATGCCGGCGGCAGAAGAAGACGCGCCGCAGGCGGCTGCGCCGTTATTCCTTCATTGCGTAGATGGCCGGCACGCAGCGCAGGGTTTCGTTGACGTCCATGCCGAAGCCGAACACGTAGCGGTCCGGCAGTTCGATACCGGCATAGTCGGCAGTCACGTCCGGCAGTGCGCGATCGTGCTTCTTCACCGTCATCGCGGCGATGCGCACATCGGTCGCGCCCTGTTCCAGGCACCAGGTACGCACGCCCTGCAGGGTGTAGCCCTCGTCCAGAATGTCGTCGACCAGCAGCACGCGGCGGCCGAACAGCGAGGTGGCCGGCTTGTGCTTCCAGACCAGGTCGCCGCCGGTGGTTTCGCCACGGTAGCGGGTGGCGTGCAGGTAATCGAACTGCACGTCCTGGCCGCGCGCGCCCAGTTCCAGTGCCAGCTGGCCGGCGAACGGCAGCGCACCGTGCATGATGGACAGGAACAGCGGCACCTCGCCCTTGTAATCGCGCGCGATGGCGTCGGCGATACCAGCGATGGCCTTGTCGATGGTGGGGCGGTCGACCAGCAGGTCAGCCTGGGCCAGGGCCTGGGAAATGGTGAGGTTAGGCATCAGACGGTTCTTCCAAGGGTTTCAAGCAGACGGGATTGGGTGTCGCCATGGCGGGCATCGGCCAGCAGGCCGTCCCAGCCAAGCGCGCCGCGGCCGAGCAGGCCCAGCAGCGCAGCAGTGTTGAGGGAACGCCCCTGCACTGCGTGCAGGGCTTCATCGACCAGTTCCGGGTGGCAGACCAGCACCACGTCGCAGCCGGCATCCAGATGCGCGTGCACGCGTGCCGGCACGCCACCGGCGCTGTGCGAGGCGGCCATGCCGATGTCATCGGAGAACACCACGCCGCGGAAGCCGAGCTCGCCGCGCAGGATGTCCTGGATCCAGCGCGGCGAATAGCCGGCCGGTTCAGGCGCAATCTGCGGGTAGATCACGTGCGCCATCATCACGGCATCGGCACCGGCGGCGATGCCGGCCTGGAATGGCACCAGGTCCTGCGCGCGCAGCTCGTCCAGCGCGCGCGGATCGATCGCGGTATCCACGTGGGTGTCTTCCAGCACGGTGCCGTGGCCGGGGAAATGCTTGAGCGTGGCGGCCATGCCGACCGCATGCATGCCACGCACATAGGCGGCGGTGAACGCGGCCACCACCTGCGGGTCTTCACTGAAGGCGCGGTTGCCGATGGCGCGGTTGCCGCGACCCAGGTCGACCACCGGCGCGAAGCTGAGATCCAGGCCGCTGGCACGCACTTCGCTGGCCATCAGCCAGGCGTGCTGCTCGGCCAGGGCCAGTGCCTGCTGCGGATCGGTGGCATACAGCGCCCCGATGTCCTGCAACGGCGGCAGCTCGCTGTAGCCCTCGCGGAAACGCTGCACGCGGCCGCCTTCCTGGTCCACGCAGATCAGCTGCGGGCGCGGCGCGGCAGCGCGGATCGCTGCGCTCAGATCGGTCACCTGCTGGCGCGAGGCGAAGTTGCGCTTGAACAGCACCACCCCGGCCACGGCATCGTGCTGCAGCCAGTCGCGCTCCTGGGCGGTGAGTTCGGTGCCGGCAACGCCGATCAGCAGCATGGTCGATCTCCACAACGCGCGCCCGCATGGCGCAGTGCCGCATTGTCGCAGAACCGGCCGGCAGGCGCAGTGGTCAGAAAAAGGGGACGGAGGGGATTAAGCCGCAATAGGCCCCTACGGGCTGGACGTCTTAATTCCCTCCGTCCCCTTTTCGGGGCGGTCAGACCTTGCAACCGTCTGGGCCGCAGGACTCGTCTCCGTCAGCCGACGCTGCCGGGGCGCCCTGTTCGGCCGCGATCTGGCGCAGGGCGTTGGCGAAGGCCTCTGGGGGCTGTGCCCCGGAAATGGCCCACTTTCCATCGATGACGAAGGTCGGCACCGAGGAAATGCCCAGCGCATGGGCCTCCGCCAGCTTGGCTTCGACCTCGGCCAGACCGCGGGCGGAGGCCAGCATCTGCGCGATTTCGCCGCCGTCCAGGCCGCCCGCCACACCGGCCTTGATCAGCACCGTACTGTCCGCCAGGTTCTGGCCATGCTCGAAGTGGGCGCGGAACAGCGCTTCGCCGACCGCATCCTGCACGCCGTGCTGGCCGGCCAGCCACAGCACCCGGTGCGCCGGCAGCGTGGTCACCCGCACCTGGCCCTGGCCGAAGTCCATCGGCAGGCCTTCGGCACGCGCCGTGGTCTGGGTCTGGCCGAGAATCTGCTCGGTGCGCTCGACACCGCCGAACTTGCGCACGTAGGCCTCGCGCAGCGGCACCGGGGTGGCGTCCGCATCCGGGTCCAGCTGGAACGGCTGCCAATGGATGTCGAGTTCAGGCGCGTCCGCGCCCAGCAACTGCACACCCTGCTGGAAACGATGCTTGCCAATCCAGCACCAGGGGCAGACCACGTCGGAGTAGATGTCGATTCTCATCCCCCCGACATGGGGACCGCGCCCCTCGATAAAAGGGGACGGAGGGGATTAAGTCGTTTTCAGCACAGATGGGGTAAAGACGACTTAATCCCCTCCGTCCCCTTTTTGGGAGCTCACCACTCTGAATACGGATGACTGGCCAAGGCAACGTTGTAGTAGCGGGCGTCATCAGTGACTTCGGCGCCGACCCAGTCCGGCAGGTCGATGACCTGGTCGGCGCTGTCGAGCTCGACCTCGGCCACGACCAGGCCGGCGTTGTCGCCGAGGAACTCGTCCACTTCCCAGGTCAGGCCGGCGTGTTCGACCAGGTGGCGGCGCTTGTCGATCAGGCCACCCACGCACAACGCCAGCAGCGCGCGCGCGTCCTCCACCGGAATCGGGTAATCGAATTCCTGCCGGGTGTGGCCGATGGTGCGCGACTTCAGGTTCAGCGCGGCGTGGTCGCCCTCGATGCGCACGCGCACCGAGGCGTTCTGGGTGCCGCGATCCAGCGCGCCCATGTCGTTGATATAGCCCTGCGCCATCGGGATCACCCGGTGCGCGACGGTGCGCCAGCCATCACTGCTGACGAGGAATTTGCGTTCGATTTCGATGCCCATCGCGCCATTATGCGCGATGGGCATGACAGCCGATCAGCGCTTCTCGAACACCGCGATGCTTTCCACGTGTGCGGTGTGCGGGAACATGTCCATGGCACCGGCACTGACCAGGGTGAAGCCCTGTTCGTTGACCAGATAGCCGGCATCGCGTGCCAGCGAGCCCGGATGGCAGCTGACGTAGACGATCCGCTTGAACTGCTTCAGCGGCAGCTGCTGCAGTACTTCGATCGCGCCCGAGCGCGGCGGGTCCAGCAGCAGCTTGTCGAAGCCTTGGCGCATCCAGGGGGTGCTGCGCTGGTCCTGGGTGAGGTCGGCGCTGAAGAACTGCGCGTTGGCCAGGCCATTGCGCTCGGCATTCTCACGGGCACGCGCGACGAGGCCGGCATCACCTTCCACACCGACCACTTCGCGCACGCGGCGGGCCAGCGGCAGGGTGAAGTTGCCCAGGCCGCAGAACAGGTCCAGCACGCGCTCGTCCTCACCCGGTTCCAGGAGGTCCAGGGCGTGGGCGATCATCTTCTCGTTGAGCTTGGCGTTGACCTGGATGAAGTCCAGCGGACGGAACGCCAGCTCTACATCCCACGGCGCAAGCCGGAACGACAGCGGCACACCCTGCCCGTGCCCGTCCAGCGGCTGCACGGTGTCCACGCCACCGGACTGCAGGTAGATCACGAAGCCGTGCTGCTGGCCGAAGGCGGCCCAGGCCGCACGATCGGCGTCGCTGAGTGGCTGCAGGTGGCGCACGGTCAGGACCACGGCCTGGTCGCCGGCAATGAACTCGATCTGCGGGATATCGCGCTTGCCATCAAGCGATTCGATGAAGGTGGACAGCGCCTCGACCTTGGTGCCGATCTCCGGGATCACGGTCAGGCACTGGCTGAGGTCGGCGACGAAACGCGGATCCTGTTCACGGAAACCGACCAGGGTCTTGTCCTTCTTCTCGACCCGACGCACCGAGAAGCGGCCCTTGCGGCGGTAGCCCCAGCTCTCGCCGACCAGCGGCGCCAGCACGGTGCCCGGCTTCACATGGCCGATCCGCTCCAGGTTGTCCATCAGCACGCGCTGCTTGGCGACGATCTGCTGGTCTTCGTCCAGGTGCTGCAGCACGCAGCCAGCGCAGGTGCCGAAGTGCGGACACTTCGGGGTGACGCGCTGCGGCGAGGCCTTCAGCACTTCCACCGTACGCGCTTCGTCGAAATGGCGGCTGCGGGCGGTCTGTTCAGCCATGACCACCTCACCCGGCAGGGCGCCGCTGACGAAGGTGACCTTGCCACCCTCGCCTTCACGGCGGGCGACGCCGCGACCATCATGGCTGAGGTCGAGGATTTCGGTCTGGAACGGGGTACGGTCGATGCGGGAACGGGATCGGGCCACGTGGCGACAGGCTGCGGGCAAAAATGGGCGCGTATTGTCGCAGATCCTGACCGGCAGGGTCCGGACCCGCTTGCGCCCGCCGCCGCCGTGCTTGATGATTGGGGCCAGCTGACATGGAGGCAGCCCTGATGCAGATGACCCCGCGGGCCAGCCGGCCCCGATTCCTGCTTGTCGAGGACGACATCATCAGCCGCGGTTTTTTCAAAGCGGCGTTGGAAACGTTACCGGCGGACGTGGACACCGCAGATTCACTGGCCAGCGCGCTGGCGAGCGCCGAGCCCGGCGCGCATGACCTGTGGCTGATCGACGTCAATCTACCCGACGGCAATGGCGCGCAGCTGCTGCGCGAACTGCGCCGTTCACACCCCGATACCCCGGCGTTGGCGCACACCGCCGACGGCGATACCTCGATCCACGCGCGCCTGCGCGAGGCCGGCTTCAGCGACACGCTGGTCAAGCCACTGGGGCGCGACCAGCTGCTGAAGGCGGTGCGACGCGCACTGGTCAACAGTCCGGCCGGGATCGTCATGGCCCAGGCGCCGGCCGCGGTCGAGCTGCAGGTACAGGACTGGGACGAGACGGCGGCGCTGGCTGCGCTGAATGGCCAGCGCAACCACCTGATCGCGCTGCGCGAGCTGTTTCTGGCCGAGCTGCCGGGCGTACGCGACGCGGTCGAGCAGGCGGTGGACCAGCATGACGAGCGCCAGCTGCGCAGCCAGTTGCATCGGCTGCAGGCGAGCTGTGGTTTCGTGGGTGCGGCACGCTTGGCCCGTGCGGTGCGCCAGTTGCATCATGCGCCCGAGTCCGGGCAGGCTCAGGATGGGTTCCGCGACGCGGTGGCGGCCCTGCTGCATTGAGGGTTTTTCGGCAGGGCTGCGCCCTGCACCCGCAGAGGCTTCAAGCCAAGGCAACGTCAACAGCAAAAGCAAAAGCAAAAGCTGGTATTCCGTAGGTTGGCGGGGCGGTATCGG